>NZ_JBZYAO010000049.1:0-58802 GCF_059820445.1 Paenibacillus sp. sgz302190 | reverse complement strand
ATTATGTCGTATAACTGATATTGTACGACATAAGGCGCAACAGCATATAGGTCTGTTACCTCAAATGCAAATCTGCGTTCAAAAAACGACCGAACGGGTGGTGCGAAATTTCAAACGCAACAGATGTTATTCCATGGCACTGATTAAAACACAGCGGCTGCTGGAAGCCGCGAAAATACGGATGATGGGGTGGCTATTTTGAAATGGTATTTTAATTTAAAGACAGCAGCAAAGCTTATTTCCGCATTTGTTATAGTTTCGTTGATTTTGACCGCAGTCGGCATCTATTCGCTGATGAATTTAAGTTCGATGAATTCGAATATGAAAGAAATGTACAACAACAATCTTATTTCCGTAAGAGATTTGTCGGCTGCGATGATCGGCTACCAGAACATGCGGGTTGCGATACGGGATATGAGCATGACTGCGAAAAAGGAAGATAAAGACAAGCTCGCGGCGGATATTGACGGTTACAACAAACAGATTATTGGAAAAATGGATTCTTACCGTCCTGTAGCTACTACAAAAGAAGAACAGGAACAGTTGAAAATATTCGATTCGTCCTGGCCGGCTTACGTAAAGCTTTTTGAACAGGGAATGCAATTGACTTACAAAGAAGATCAAGCCGAATTTTATAAGTACCGGGAAGAAACACTGAATACTCAAGGGGCGATAGTAAGAGGAAGTATGGAAAAGCTGATCGATATCAACGTGAAGCTCGCTTCCGAGACAAACAACCAATCGGCCCAAACTTACTCTTCCGCCCGCCTTGCTACGATCGCCGTCATTATTGCCGCTTTTGCGTTAAGCATCGGGCTCGGCTATGCGATTTCCCAGTTGATTTCCCGGCAGCTGAACAAAATTGTGGCTTTGGTGTCGAAAGTGGCGAACGGCGATCTGCGTGAAAAGTCGGACATTCAAACGAAAGACGAAATCGGCCGTCTCGCCGCTTCCATCAATCAAATGATCGATAGTTTGCAAGAATTGATCGGCGGCATCCTGCAATCGTCGCAAAACGTAGCTGCCGCATCCGAGCAAATTTCCGCCAGCAGTGAAGAAATAGCCAGCGGAACGACGAATCAGGCCCAGTCGGCGCAGTCGATCTCCGAGCTGTTCACCGAGCTTTCGTCGGCAATTAATTTTGTTGCCAAAAGCGCGGAACAAGCCGCGGAGATGTCGAATACGACGGTACTAACAGCGAATGAAGGCGGCCAAGTCGTAGAAACTTCCATAGCAGGCATGCAAAAGGTCAACACCAGTATGGCCCGGTTGGAGGACGACTCCAACAAAATCGGGGAAATCATCGAAGTGATCGACGATATCGCGGACCAAACCAACCTGCTCGCCTTGAACGCCGCGATCGAAGCGGCAAGGGCGGGCGATCAAGGCAGGGGCTTTGCCGTCGTGGCCGATGAAGTGAGAAAGCTCGCGGAACGAAGCAGCACCGCCACGAAAGAAATTTCCGCCATCATCAAGGTCATTCAGGAAAATACGAAGCAAACCGTTGCCGCCGTTCTGGACAGCGTGTCCCAATCGGAACAAACGAGCGAAGCGTTTAAAAAAATTGTCAAGATGGTCGACAGCTCTTCCAATAAAGTGAACGAAATTGCCGCAGCCTGTCAGGAAGAAGCGGCTCAAGCCTCGGAGGTCATGCAGTCTGTGGAACTTATAGCGGCAGCCAGTCAGGAAGCGGCAGCCGCATCTCAAGAAACGGCCGCGACATGCCAATCATTAGCCACTTTAGCAGACGATCTCCATACTTCGGTGTCCGTCTTCAAGATTCAATAATTTGATCTGGATGTGATTGCATGTCTTCTGCCCCGCGGGATTTATACATAGAGATGGTTGCAGGAAATGAAACCTATGCGATAGGAATTAGGGATATTCAAGAAATTATTAAAATGCAGCCGATTACGGAAATACCGGTCACCCTTCCGTACATCAAAGGCGTAATTAATTTGCGAGGCAGCATTATCCCTGTCGTTCATCTGGGCAGCCTGTTCGGTTATGCGGATTTGGTTTTGACCAAAGCTACGCGCATCGTCGTCATCAAGCATAGGGAAACTTTTATCGGCATCATCGTCGATCAGGCCAACAAAGTGTCTTCCTACGACGACATCCACGCTCCCCCCGACTGGGTCGGCAGCGTCAGAGGCGCCCATTTCACAGGAATCGGGCATAGCGAAGGTCAGCTTGTCGGCATTTTAAACTTGAACGAGCTGCTGCTGTAACGCATAAAATCCCGGGGGGCTTGAGAAGCCTCCCGGGATTTTGTCCGCTGCCGTTCAATCAGCCTAATGCCGCTCTGAGCGCAGCTGCCTGCGCCTCGAAATCGGCGTCGTCCAATACAGGGGACATGCTTGCGTTCCCCCACTCGCCTTGGAGCTGGATCCACGATTTGCAGCCCAAATAGGCCGATGAAATCTCCGCCCGTACAGGCTCTTCCAGCTTATACACGCGCAGCAGCATAACATGCAGAGGATTTTTCCGCTTCCATTTCAATCTTTCCTCTGTGAAGCTTTCCGTCCAAATATGAAAAGGAAGCAAGCGGTCCAGCTTCTCCTGATCCAATATTTCGATATCTTCAACTAACCGGGCATAAGCCGTAATATTTACGAACGGGTCGTCGATGCTCCAGCCTTCCAACGTGGCGTCGATCAAGGATTGGCAGGATTGTTTTAACAATGATTGCTTCTGGTGCTCGTAGGTGGGATATAAATAAAAAGAGCCGGTTTCGACTTGAAAATCCCGCGTCTCCTCGGCGATTCCACCCTTGCGCATAATAATAATCTGTGTGCCGTCTTCCAACGCTTTCACGGCCGAAGCCCATTCTTTGAGCGCAATGGGTTGGGTACTCATTACACGATCACCTCGATTAACACTTTTGATGCTCTCTATTATAAAGGAATTCCGGCAGGCAAAACAATGCAAATACTCCGCCCGACAAAGGCAGTTGAGAAACCCGCAAGGCAGAACCGGATCACCCTGCGCCTAACTGCCTGTCTGCCTGTCTGCACGGTTGCGCGGTTACGCGGAGAATTCCTGCAAAAGTGCAGGCTTTTGCTCGTTCATACGTTGAAAACGAAACATTCCTGCATTTGTCAGGCTGTTGAGAAACCCCCTTTTTTCCCGGCTGCTCAAAAAAAGCACCAAAAGCATGAGCCAAATACCCCTCTCAGATCGTTTTAAATCAATTTTTTCTCTTCGAGATGAGTGCCCCCACATAAAAATTGATCTGAGAGGAAACCCGTTAGACTTTCTCAACAGCCTGATTTGTGCAGGCTTTTTGCCACACACATGGGCTCAGATTCATTTTCGTCGAAAATTGCTGTACTTTCGCAGGTTTTCTCACCAGACCGGCCTGCCTGCCGCCTCATGACCACCTGCCGTGCAGCGCTGAAGCCCGCGCCGGGAGAGGCACACTTGAGGAAAGAGCCGCTGTGCCGACATCGGAACCACCGTCTTGGATGGCTTGCCAAATCCTTAGAAAAATATAAAGGGATGGCCGCCTTGGGCGCCATCCCTTATCATTTATTTCGAATCCAGTCCACGGACTTCTTGTTGTACGCGGGTAAGCTGGGCCTGATTGCTTTTCATCGGGTTGGGTTCCCACTTGGAATCGGCGGGTTCCGCAAAGTAAGCAATCAGAAGCAAAACCGAGCAGGCAGCGGCTACAAGGAGCAAATTCAGAATTCTCATGCTAACCCTCCGAATCTCTTAGTCCTTTCAGTGTAACCGCCGACTGTTAGGCAGATGTCTTGTCTGTATAAACGTTTTGTAAAATTAGCCGAGAAACGATTGGAGCATCCAGCGGTGCTTTTCAAGCGCCGTATGAATGGCAAGCAGCATATCGGAAGTCGTCTCGTCGTTTTCTCCCGCGCATACATCCATGCCTTCCTTAAGCTCGCTGATCAGGATGCTGAAATCCTCGATGACGGCTTCAACCATTTTGGTTGCCGTCTCGGCCCCTGACGCTTCCTTCAGCGATGACTGCTCCAGGCAGGCCTGCATTGTTGCGACGGGCTTGCCGCCGATGGCCAGCAAACGCTCGGCGAGCTCGTCAATGTGAGCAGCCGCTTCATTATAAAGCTCCTCAAATTTCACATGGAGCGTAAAAAACTGATTTCCTTTCACAAACCAGTGGAAATTGTGAAGTTTGACAAACAGCAGACTCCAATTGGCTACCTGCTTGTTCAATACGGTATGGACGGATAAAGCTGTCGCTGTAACCATACGGAAATTTCCTCCTTTTTACGTGTAAGTGAACATGCACTTCAGCTACTTTGTGCAAAAAAGCATGTTTTTATGTAAAATAGAGGACAGATTGAAAAAGCTATTTCATACGCGAACGATTTGTCTTATACTAAGGAATGACGAATAATACACAGTAAATTGGTTGGAATTGAATTTTACATACAGGAGGATATGTACATGACAAGCTATCGCCCGCTTAGTGAAGCAGAAGCTATAGAATACGCCCGTCAAATTCCCGATCTTTTCGCCCAAGGAGCCGAGCTCGCCAGCAGAGAAATCGGGGACGGCAATTTAAATCTCGTTTTTCATATTTCGGAGCCTGCGACCGGAAAAAGCATTATTCTTAAGCAAGCTCTTCCCTATGCCAAAGTTGTGGGCGAATCATGGCCGCTGACGCTGGATCGCGCCCGCATCGAAAGCGAAGCGCTGCAAATCGAGGAATCGCTCTGCCCTGACCTCGTTCCGCACGTGTATGCGTACGAGCAGGATCTGGCTTTGACGGTGATGGAAGATTTGAGCGATCATGTCATTATGCGCAAAGGCCTTATCGAACACAACCGTTATCCGCTGTTTGCCGGGCATATCGGCCGTTTTCTCGCCCATACGCTATTTTTCACGTCCGATCTGGGCATGAACCAGCAGGCCAAAAAAAATCAGCAGGGCCGGTTCATTAATCCCGACTTATGCAAAATAACCGAGGACTTGATATTCGCCGATCCTTACCGGGATGCGGATACGAACAATATCGAAGCGCACATCCGCGATGCCGCCGAGCAAATTTGGCAGGACAGCGAGCTTCATTTGGAAGTCGCGATTCTCCGCGAGAAGTTTTTGACGAAATCGCAAGCGCTGCTGCATGGCGATCTGCATACGGGCAGCATTTTTATTAAGCCTGATTCGACCAAAGTCATCGATCCCGAGTTCGCGTACTACGGCCCGATGGGCTTCGATATCGGAGCGGTGCTGGCCAATCTGCTGCTGAATTTTGCCGCCCAGGAAGGCTGGAGCCCAGATGCTGACAACCGCGCCGACTACCGCAGCTATTTGCTGCAAACGGTCAAAGAGGTATGGACCCATTTCGAAACCAATTTCCGCGCTTTATGGAAAGAGCATGGCGTCGATCCCGTTCTGAACACGGAAGCTTACCAAAACTATTTCTTTGCAAATTTGCTGCAGGACACTTTCGGATTCACAGGAGCCAAAATGGTCCGCCGCGTCTATGGTTTGGCTCATGTCGCCGATATCGATAAAATTGATGACGCCGCAGCCAGAGAGCGCGCTCAGCGGCTTGCCTTGTCCATCGGAACTGCGCTTATCCGCTTCAATCGAAAAGCCGCTTCCTTCGACGAGATGATCGAAATTGCCGGCAAATCCGTGCTGTAACCGGCAGGGGAATCGCTGCGGCACCTCGCCGACATTTTATACAAGAAAGAGGATTTTAACGATGACAAATCAACCGTTAGGCCATCAGACTGAACAAGGCGCTTTGCAATCATTGCGCTGGAACGGCCAGCAGCTTGATCTGCTGGATCAACGGCTGCTGCCGGAAGAGATCGTATACCTGCCGCTGGAGACGCCTGTCGAGGTGTGGGAAGCGATCCGGCATTTGAAAGTGCGCGGCGCTCCTGCGATTGGCATCGCCGCCGCGTATGGCGTGTACCTCGGCATCCGCGGACTGGATGCAGGCGTAGAGGAGCTTCTGGCGGAGGTCCGGAAGCAGGCCGATTATTTGGCGACGTCACGCCCGACGGCCGTCAATTTGTTCTGGGCGCTCGATCGCATGCGCAATCGGGCCCAGGCGCTGGCGGCGTCCGGCACGAGCCCGGACGCCTTCAAGCAGTCGCTCCTTGAGGAGGCGCAGAGCATTCAAGCCGAGGACGAGGAGACGAATCGTCTGATCGGCGAACATGCGCTGACGCTGTTCGAAGACGGCTTCGGCGTGCTGACGCACTGCAACGCCGGCGGGTTGGCAACGGCCAAGTACGGCACGGCGTTAGCGCCGTTCTACTTGGCCCAGGAAAAAGGCGTGAACATCAAAGTGTTCGCGGACGAAACCAGGCCGGTGCTGCAGGGCGCGCGGCTGACCGCTTTTGAACTGCAGCAGGCCGGCGTCGACGTGACGCTGATCTGCGACAACATGGCCGGCGCGGTCATGTCGAAGGGCTGGATCCAGGCGGTCATCGTCGGGACCGACCGCGTTGCCGCGAACGGCGACGTCGCCAACAAGATCGGCACGTACAGCGTAGCTGTGCTCGCCAAAGCGCACGGCATTCCGTTCTATGTGGCATGCCCGCTGTCCACGATCGACCTCGGCACGCCGACCGGGGCGGATATCCCGATCGAAGAGCGGCACGAAGACGAAATTACGCAGGGCTTCGGCAAGCGCACGGCGCCGCAGGGCGTCAAAGTTTACAATCCGGCGTTCGACGTGACGCCAAACGAGTACGTAACAGCGATCATAACGGAAAAAGGCATCGTGCGGGCGCCTTACGCAGAAAACTTGCGCCGCCTGTTTGAATAAAAAAATCACCCTGCGGGTGACAAACGAATACATCCACCGGAAATGGATGACCGGCATCACCGGCATAGCATGAAAAACCTGCGAATGACCAACATCACCAGTCGTTCGCAGATGACCTGTAAAAAAGAGACTTTCTAAAAACTTGCCCGCTGTCAGTTGAGCACGTAAAATCTGCGAAAGTCAGGCAGTGGAACTCGCGCGCAGAGCCGGATGGCCCGGACGGCTTGGACGTCTTGCTGTCTGGCTGCGCGGAGAAAGGCAGCCTGCAAAGTGCAGATTTTCGTTCGTTCATACGCTGAAGGCGAAACATTCATGCATTTGTGCAGGCTTTTTGCCATTATCGAAAATCCCTGCCACAACCTGCCTACCTGCACGAAGAAAACCTGCAAAAATACATGAATTTGCGTCCTAGATCATTAGGCTACAAAGAATTCCTGTAAAAGTGCAGGCTATTCACCGAATACATGGACACAGACTCACTTTCAGCAAAAATTCCTGCACTTCTGCAGGTTTTTCGCCAAAACAAGCCACTTTCGCAAGAAATTCCTGCACTTTTGCAGGTTTTCTCCCTACCAGAACGCTTCCTGCCCAATTATGTAGTTCCGCGACCTGCACCGGGAGAGGCGCGCATGGGAGCCCCACTGATTCCCCTAGTCCTAACAAAGCGTCTCGACTTTCTTAGGTTTTCAATCCAAACCAGCCTGCAAGCCGTCGCATAGTCACCCGCCGTGCAGGCTGCAACCCGCGTCGGGAGAGGCACTCATTAGGAAAGAGCCATTGCACAGCGCCAGCACCACCGTCTTTGGATGGCAAAAGAACATGTCTTGCAAAAACGTCCTGTTGGCTGTAGAAAAGTGCGCGATACCTCTTTCATGACGCTGGGCAGCGGTATTCATCAAATCTACACATGCCAAGACCCGAGAATATAATATGTTGAGATAAGCCTCTATCGAGGTCTTTCGTAGATGTGAGGGCCACGTTTTAACGGTAGGTTTATTCGCCAATAAGAATGCTGTTCTACGCCAGTTTAGCGCTGTAAAGAACTAATGTGGTAATAAAAAACGCCGTACCATTCCTGAATTGCGATTCAGGGAGGTACGGCGGTTTTTTATTTTGAAACGGGTACAGCATTCAAGTATTCTTCCAGCGTCAAACCTTTGTCGGTTAATTCTTTAGCCTCCGCCGTACCGATGTAACGGATATGCCAAGGCTCGTATTGGTACCCTGTAATGTTCTCTTTGCCTTTGGGATAGCGGATTATGTAGCCGTATTCGTACGCGTGCTTTTCAAGCCATTTTGCTTCTTTCGTGCCGCCGAAGCAGTCTTCAGCCGCGCATTTGCCGTCGCTGCCGGTCACATCGATAGCAAGTCCTGTCTCGTGCTCGCTCGTACCCGGCACTGCGCTGTACATCTTTGCTTTTTCTTCGCCATCCTTGATGACATACCGCTGAAAGACCGCTTTTTGCGTTGCATACGAACGGTATGCGGAAACTCCGGCCAGCTTGACGCCGTCCTTGTCGGCCCCGGCAAAAAGCTTCTCCAGCGCCGCCGCCGCTTCCTTGCGCATTTTTCGCTTTTCAATCTTTTCCTTGAACGTAAAAGGCACGTCCGGGTAAACCAAATCGCTCGGTTCGTAATCGGACGGTAGCGAAAATTGCTTGTTCACCAGCACGGAAATGCTTTCCGGCTTGTCTATGACTTTCGTGCTTCCCGCTTTTCCCGCCGAACTAGCCGTGCTTGCCGGGGTCGGTTTCTGGGATGCGGCAGACGTCGCAGACGGGGATGCAGTAGGCGCTGCAGACGCAGTAGTCTCGGCAGAGGCGCCCGCCTTCCCTGACGCGGCCGGAGTTGCCCCCTGGGGCGACGCCGGACTCGCTGCAGAGCCGGCAGCCGGGGTCACGCCCGCGGACGGGGATGAAGCCGCCTCCTGCTTGTCGCTGCTGCACCCGGTCACGATGGCAAACGCCATGATCAGCGCCAATATGCCTGTCGCTTTGAAATTCATTTTCGCAAAGCCTCCTTAAAATAGAAAAAAAATCATATAAAACATAGACTGTTATTGCAGCATAAAAGTTTCATAGAATACGAAAACTGCAAATCAGGGATTGCGCCCGATTCGCAGCCTTCTCATATTTTATGCCTTTGGCCGCCGCGATTCAAGTTTTCGTGCGACTAATTATTTGATAATTCCAATTGGATTAATATACAATAGTGACATCTACATATTTTACCCATATAAAACATAGAAAAGGATGTGAGGGACCATGCTATTTTCACCTTATCCGATAAAAAATGTGACGTTAAAAAATCGGATCGTCATGTCGCCCATGTGCATGTACGCTTCGGACAACTCCGGAACCGTGAAAAACTGGCATCGCCTGCATTACGGTTCCCGCGCGGTCGGACAGGCCGGCCTCATCGTTGTGGAAGCTTCCGCGGTTACGGCGCAGGGCCGCATCTCCCCGCAAGATCTCGGGATATGGAGCGACGCGCAGATTGAGGGCCTTAAGGAACTGGCCGACTCCGTTCACGAGCAAGGCTCTCATATCGGCATCCAGCTTGCCCATGCGGGCAGAAAAGCGGTGCTCGACGGGCCGATTATCGCACCGTCGGCGCTGCCCTTCAACGAGCAGTCCAAAACTCCCGACGCTTTGACCCTCCAGCAAATCGGGGAAACGGTCGACGCCTTCGAGGAAGCCGCTGCCAGGGCCAAGCAAGCCGGTTTTGACGTTGTGGAAATCCATGCCGCCCACGGATATTTGATTCACGAATTTTTATCGCCGCTCACCAACCTGCGCAGCGACGAATACGGCGGCGACCGCGACCGGCGCTTCCGCTTCCTCGCCGAAATCATCGACCGCACCCGGCAAAGCTGGGATGGCCCGCTGTTCGTTCGGGTATCTGCTCATGAATACGCTGACGGCGGCTACACTCCTGAGGATTACGTATACATCGCAGCCCGGTTGAAGGAAAAAGGCGTCGATCTCATCGATGTCAGCTCGGGAGGGCTTGTTCCCGTTGTGCCTAATGCATTCCCGGGCTACCAAGTCCCTTATGCAGAAACGATTCGCGCCAAAGCCGGCATCCCTGTAGGCGCCGTAGGATTAATTACCGAAGCTGAGCATGCCGAAGACATTTTGCGCAATGAGCGGGCGGATTTGATCTTTTTGGGCAGGGTGCTGCTGCGCGAACCTTATTGGCCCAGAACGGCCGCCCATAAGCTCAAAGCGGAGATTACGCCGCCCAAGCCGTATGTGCGCGGGTGGTAAATAACGGAAGCGTCCTGCCAGGGCATGAACACCTGGCAGGACGCTTTTTTAGTTTATACGCTTGACGCTTAATGTTAAGCATCAAGTGTTCGCCCCGGGAGTCTGGCTGGCGCCTGGGCCCGCATCTAACCCGGCGCAAAAAATTCCCACATTCGCTCGTTCCCCCGTGCTGCAACGATGCTGCCGAGATCATCCAAACGCTTGCCGGCTAAGACATCACGGGCAAACGCAGAAAACCTGCGAAAATGCATCTTTTTGCTCTATGTCGGTTCAAGCTGCGAATCATTCCTGCAAATGTGCAGGATTTTCGCGCCAAACTCCAGCTTAGAGCCGGCAAAGTCGATTATTCCTGCACTATTGCAGGCTTTCCCCCAATCAGACCGCTGCATGGTAAAATTGCTGCACTTTTGCAGGTTCTTGGGCTGAATGTGGTCGACCAACCGCCGTCATGCATCGCAACATTGCGCACTGGGAGCTGTGCAAGGTGCGAACGTCAATGGGAGCCGCTGCTTTTCGGGCGTCGACGAACGATGCTGACGATGTGCTGCATCCCCTTGCTCCCGGGTCGTGCTTAAGGCTCGATGCCCCAAACGAGCGTGCCGTTCCGGTAGAGCGTCACTTTGTTCCAGTCCGTGTACGCCGTCTTGGTCGGATCGAACGAGTAATCGTTGGCCTCGTTGAAGTTCGACCAGTCGGTTTTGGCCATCCGCAGTTGGATCTCGCCGGTCTGCCCGCCGGCCGGGATCGAACCCGCCGCCGCCGTAAAGCTCAGCTCGACATAAGTGTCCGTATTCGAGCCCGTGGCGCTGACGAACGTTCTTTGGATGCTGCTGCCGCCGATCTGTGCCCAGTCGATCCACGAATCCATCGCCTGCGTACCGTCTTTGGTGAAATAGTAGCGCAGCTTCAGATCGCTTAAATTGACTGGCGTCGTGCCGGTATTCTTGATATTGAAAAACGGCTTGATCTGGTTATCGGTTGCGTTCGTATCCGCTGCACGGTACTGCACGACCAGATTGCCCGTAGGCTGCGTCGTGCCTTGCGGCGTAACGCTCGCTTGCGCGGAGTTGGCGCTTTCTCCTGCGCTGTTCACTGCACTAACGACGTAGTAATACGTCGTGCCGTTCGTCAAACCGGCATCCGTATACGATGTCGCCGTCACACCCGTCGCGACCGTCGTGTACGGGCCGCCGCTTACACTAGCGCGCTTCACGTTGTAGCTCGCCGCTCCAGCCACTGCGCCCCAGCTCAGCGCTGCCTGCGCATTGCCAGCAGCCGCCACGAGGCCCGCAGGCGCTGTAGGTACGGTCACTCCCGCGCTCGGCGTGGCGCTAACTTGCGCGGAGTTCACGCTCTCGCCCGCGCTGTTCACTGCACTGACGACGTAGTAATACGTCGTGCCGTTCGTCAAGCCGGCGTCCGTGTACGTCGTCGCCGTTACACCCGTCGCGACCGTCGTGTACGGGCCGCCGTTTACGACAGCGCGCTTCACGTTGTAGCTCGCCGCTCCGGCCACTGCGCCCCAGCTCAGCGCTGTCTGCGCATTGCCCGCTGTCGCCACGAGGCCCGTCGGCGCAGCCGGAACTACAGGAGTGCCGCCTGCGCCCGGCTCGCTGCCGAATACTTTAACTCCCGCGCTGTACACGGGAATGTTGGCCGTTTTCGCGACTGAAGCGGTAATGCCTTGATACGAGAAGTCATTGGCCGGATTCCAAATTTTCGTATTCGCCGGGCCTGTTATCCGGAATTGAACTTCCTTCTTGTAATAAGGCTGACCGCCCGGGTAAATCTTGACGCCGGTAAAATCGGCATTCACGTAATAAATATGCTTGGCTTCATCCCAAGGCAGCAGCTGCGAGACGGAAGCACCCTGATTGTAGGCCGATGCCACGGTTGTGTCTTTGACCGAATATCCCGCTTGATACAGCTCGCTCAGATCGACAAAATACTTGAACGACAACTTGTCGCCCATCCGGGCCGGCCAACCGGAACGATTGTTCAGCAGCGCCTTGATTTCGGTAAAATTGTCACTCGACTGATTCAAACCCGCTTCCACAAACATCTCATCCTCGGTTGCCTTCTCTGCCACCGGAAAATCGGCGAGCGGCTTTTGACCACTTCCATACAGCAAGTACATCTTGGCCAGAGAGCCTGTGAAGCCTGCGTTGTAATCGGTCGCCACTTCATTCGTCACATAGTTCGTAACGTCGTCGGCATAGCCGTCGCTTGCGTCGGGTCCGCCCACAAGCGCGCCGTACAGCGTATGGCGGTGCTCCGCAGGAACGCTCAGACTGTCGGCATACGATCCATGGGCGGTCCGGTGGTGCGGATGCTTCGGAGCGTTCTGGCCGAAGCCGACTACGTAACTGCCCTGGCGCGGATTGTCGCCGAGAGCGTACTTGATTTGTTTCGTCGCGAAATCCCGGTACTTCGCTTTTTTCGCCGTATCCGTCACCCAATCCGAATAAACGAACGCGAGAAAGGCTGCGTTTGAGGCATAGCGCAAGGAACCCCATGAATCCAGCCAGGCCAAACCGCCGGGCGTATATTTGATGCGCTCCCCGCTGGCTGTGCCGGTCGTCCAGTAGTCCAGGTTTCGTTCGACGGACTCGATGTACTTCGATTCGCCGGTAATGCGGGCCAAAAGCAGTTGGGCTCCGTAATGAACGTCGTCCCAGCCTTGGGTCCATTTATATGCCCAGTAATTGGTCTGGCCTTCCTTGCCCCAATCGTTGACGGAAGCTTTGGCCTTATCCAGATAAGTCTGGTCTTTGGTCGCCAGGTACAGCCACACCGCGCCCCACGTCAACTCATCCTGATACCCGGTCCAGGACTTGTAGAACGACTGGGCGTCGGTAATGCTGTCGGAGTATTTCCCGCGATAGGTGTCGGCAAACGAATACAGCTGCTTCGCATGAGTCAAAAGAGTGGCCGAATATTGCGGGTCCTTCGTCTGGAAGAGGATGGAGGCGGCCGCCAGCGCCGCTGCCGTCTCGCCGGCCAGATCCGAACCGGGATTCTGGGCGTCAATCTTGTAAGCGGGCCTGCTCATTTGCATGACTTCCGCAGGTCCCCACCAGGCATGGTCGGTATTGCCCGCCCCCACCTGACCGTAAAGCTCATTGGGAGCGGTATGGGCTTTGATGAAATAATCCGTCGCCCATTTGATGTTATCGAGCATGGCGTCCAATTGCCCGGTTTGTTCGTAAGCGTCACGGTATTCATAGACCGACCAGGCCAGCATGGCTGCGCTGTATGCCATCGGAAGGCCGAATTTCACATGGTCGCCGGCATCGTACCAGCCGCCCGTCAGATCATGACCGACATCCGCGCCGTCGCTTAGCCCCGAGTCGCCCCGCCAACTGACGCGGTTGTTCGCGGGCAGCTTGCCGGAACGCTGAGCTTCATAGAAGAAGATCGCCTTCTGCAAGGCTTCTGCGTAATTGTAAGAGGACTCCGCCGCATAAACCGGTGCGGGCGGTTGAATACCGGCTAAGAAAACTCCGGCGATAGCTCCGGACGTCAGGATCGATAAGCTTTTATGCCACAACTTACGGGTCTTTTTCAGTTTCACAATCAACCCTCCATAAAATCAGAATTGACACATTACCGTTTATGCAGGGAAATCGAACCTAAGGTTCGATTCCCCACACGAGTGTGCCGTTCTGGTAGAGCGTCACTTTGTTCCAGTCCGCGTACGACGTTTTGGTCGGATCGAACGAGTAATCGTTGGCCTCGTTGAAGTTCGACCAGTCGGCTTTGGACATCCGCAGTTGGATCTCGCCGGTCTGTCCGCCGGCCGGAATCGAACCCGCCGCTGCCGTAAAGCTCAGCTCGACGTAAGTGTCCGTATTCGTGCCCGTGGCGCTGACGAACGTTCTTTGGATGTTGCTGCCGCCGATCTGCGCCCAGTCGATCCAAGAATCCATCGCCTGCGAGCCGTCTTTGGTGAAATAGTAGCGCAGCTTCAGATCGCTTAAATTGACTGGCGTCGTGCCGGTATTCTTGATATTGAAAAACGGCTTGATCTGGTTATCGGTTGCGTTCGTATCCGCTGCACGGTACTGCACGACCAGATTGCCCGTAGGCTGCGTCGTACCTTGCGGCGTAACGCTCACTTGCGCGGAATTCGCGCTCTCGCCCGCGCTGTTCACTGCACTCACGACGTAGTAATACGTCGTGCCGTTCGTCAAGCCGGCGTCCGTGTACGTTGTCGCCGTCAAGCCCGTCGCGACCGTCGTGTAAGGGCCGCCGCTTGTCGTCGCGCGCTTCACGTTATAGCTCGCCGCTCCCGTCGACGCGCTCCAGCTCAGCGCTGCCTGCGCATTGCCCGCTGTCGCCACGAGACCTGTCGGCGCTGCCGGTACGGTCACTCCCGTGCTCGGCGTGGCGCTCACTTGCGCGGAGTTCGCACTTTCGCCCGCGCTGTTCACTGCACTCACGACGTAGTAATACGTCGTGCCGTTCGTCAAGCCGACGTTCGTGTACGTCGTCGCCGTCACGCCTGTCGCGACCGTCGTGTACGGGCCGCCGCTTGTCGTCGCGCGCTTCACATTGTAGCTCGCCGCTCCCGCCGACGCGCTCCAGCTCAGCGCTGCCTGCGCATTACCCGCTGTCGCCACGAGGCCCGTCGGCGCTGCAGGTACGGTCACTCCCGTGCTCGGCGTGGCGCTCACTTGCGCGGAGTTCGCGCTCTCACCCACGCTGTTTACTGCACTCACGACGTAGTAGTACGTCGTGCCGTTTGTCAAGCCGACATTCGTATACGATGTCGCCGTCAAGCCCGTCGCGATCGTCGTGTACGGACCGCCGCTCGTTGTCGCGCGCTTCACGTTGTAGCTCGTCGCTCCGCTTACTGCGCTCCAGCTCAGCGCCACTTGCGCGTTGCCTGCTGTCGCCACAAGGCCCGTCGGCGCTGCAGGTACGGTCGGATTGCCGCCGCTGCCCGGAATGGCCGGATAAGCGTTCTGAAGGAGCTGCACGAACTGATCATGGAACCAGTGCCCCGATAAAGGAGCGTTCGGCAATGCGCCTGTCAGCGTACCGTTCGCATTCGTGTAGGTCGGGTCGCACATTCTGTCAAAGCCTTTGCCCTCGTTATTCGGGATCAGTGAGCTCGAACCGTCCGATTCGCCCGGCGGCTTCACCCATAGGAACGCATCAAGGTGCGATGCCGGATAGCCCGCTGGCGCTGCCTGAGGCGGCTGGCCCATGCCTGCTCCGGAAGCGTTGCACCAGTTGCCCCGGTGGAGACGCTTGTCGACCCGGCCTGAATTCACATAATCGTTAATATTGCTTCCGCTTGCTCCGGTCGGGCGATTCGGTCCGCCCCACCCGTTGCGCGAAGTATCAACCAGGAAGCCGATGCTTGCCGGCCAGCCTTTTGCCACGAAACCGGAGTACAGAGCTGCTGTAAAGTCCGCCTCGTCAAAATACGGATTCCACTCATAGTAATTAGCGGACTTGATCTGCTGCCCGCCGATATTCAGATTGGGGTCGGGCAAATTAGGCTCTTCAAGAGGCGTTGTATTCGCCGTATCCGTAATGAAACCGTCGACGCTGGCAAGTCCGGCTGCTGTACCGGATACGACCGAAGTGATGAGATCGATCGCAGGCTGGCGGTTGGAATCCCATCCGAGCCAACCGGAGTGTCCCATATCCATGTATGTGTATACATTCGGGATCGCATGCAGCTTATCGAGCGCGTACCTGGTCCCATCGCGATAGATGTTCGTGGAGTTCGCCTGGGCGCATTTTGGATCGCTCAGGTTCGTCACCAGATTCGGCAAGGAATCCGGCTCGATTACGGTAGCAATCCGGATGTCCTTATACTTAGGATTGGCGAAAATGCTTGCAATCACATCAATATATTGCGTTTTGTACGTTTGCAGCGCTTCCTGCGTTAACGGAAGCTCGCCGTTCGATGCCAGCGCATGGCAATCGCGTCCCGGCAAATCGTAGATAACGAATGTCGCCGTGATCGGCGTGTTGCCTTGTTTTTGCGCGAGTACGGTATCCAGCGTTTCCGTCAAGCTTTTACGGCCGCCGTTCGCTGCACCGCCCTGAATCGACGCAATGCTGTCAAGCCAGACGGCTGTCGGGTACGATTTGACCGTCTGCATTTTTGCGATCAGCGTGCTGTCGCTTACTTGCGCGATCGACGTATCGACCGATGCCGCATAATCGGGGTTCACGTATAACGTTGCTCCCAGAAACGGATTGTCTGCATGAGGCACTGCCGCCCCTGCGCTCGGCGTGGCGCTCACTTGCGCGGAGTTCGCGCTCTCGCCCACGCTGTTCACTGCACTAACGACGTAGTAGTACGTCGTGCCGTTTGTCAAACCGACGTTCGTATACGACGTCGCTGTCAAGCCCGTCGCGATCGTCGTGTACGGACCGCCGCTTGTTGTCGCACGCTTCACGTTGTAGCTCGTCGCTCCGATTACTGCGCTCCAGCTCAGCGCCACCTGCGCGTTGCCCGCTGTCGCCACGAGGCCTGTCGGCGCTGCAGGTACGGTCGGATTGCCGCCGCCATTGCTGCCCGGAATAGCCGGATAAGCGTTCTGAACGAGCTGCACGAACTGGTCATGGAACCAATGACCCGATAAAGGAGCGTTCGGCAACGCGCCTGTCAGTGTACCGTTCGCATTCGTGTAGGTCGGGTCGCACATTCTGTCAAGACCTTTGCCCTCGTCGTTCGGGATCAGCGTGCTCGAACCGTCCGACTCGCCCGGCGGCTTCACCCATACGAACGCATCAAGGTGCGATGCCGGGTGACCGGCTGGCGCCACCTGCGGCGCTTGGCCCATGCCTGCGCCGGAAGCGTTGCACCAGTTGCCCCGGTGGAGACGCTTGTCGATCCGGCCTGAATTCACATAATCGTTGATATTGCTTCCACTCGCTCCGGTCGGCCGGTTCGGCCCGCCCCACCCGTTGCGAGAAGTATCGACCAGGAACCCGATGCTTGCCGGCCATCCTTTTGCCACGAAACCGGAGTACAGCGCTGCCGTAAAGTCCGCCTCGTCAAAATACGGATTCCACTCATAATACTTGGCGGACCTGATCTCCTGCCCGCCGATGTTCAGATTGGGGTTGGGCAAATTCGGTTCTTCAAACGGCGTCGTATTCGCCGTATTCGTAACGAAGCCGTCAACACTGGCAAGTCCGGCCACGGTCCCAGATACGACCGAAGTGATGAAGTCGATCGCAGGCTGGCGGTTGGAATCCCAGCCGAGCCAGCCGGAGTGCCCCACATCCATGTACGTGTACACATTCGGAATCGCATGCAGCTTGTCGAGCGCGTACCTGGTCCCATCGCGGTAAATGTTCGTGGAATTTGCGTCGGCACACTTAGGATCGCTCAGGTTCGTCACCAGATTCGGCAGGGAATCCGGTTCGATGACGGTAACGATCCGGATATCTTGATATTTGGAATTGGAGAAAATACTTGCAATCGCATCGATATACTGCGTTTTGTACGTTTGCAGCCCCGCCTGCGTTAACGGAAGCTCGCCGTTGGACGCCAGCGCATGGCAATCGCGTCCCGGCAAATCGTAGATAACGAACGTCGCCGTGATCGGTGTGTTGCCTTGTTTTTGCGCTAACACGTTATCCAGCGTTTCCGTCAAACTCTTGCGGCCGCCGTTTGCTGCGCCGCCCTGAATCGCCGCAATGCGGTCAAGCCAGACGGCTGTCGGGTACGATTTGACCGTCTGCATTTTTGCGATCAGCGTGCTGTCGCTTACTTGCGCGATCGACGTATCGACCGATGCCGCATAATCGGGGTTCACGTATAACGTTGCGCCCAAAAACGGATTGTCTACGTGCGCCTCGGCCGCAGAACTGCTGTTTCCTAAAGGTATGAAGAAGCTTACTAACATTGCCATGATCAGACAAATAATCGAAACGGGTTTCGATTTATACAAAGCGGTTATCATCTGTTCATCTCCTTGATAATTAGTTAAAACAACGGGACACATTGCAGGCGTGCCCCGCTGCTCCGATCCGTTGCCTAAGGCTCAATGCCCCAAACGAGCGTGCCGTTTTGGTAGAGCGTCACCTTGTTCCAGTCCGCATACGACGTTTTGGTCGCATCGAACGAGTAATCGTTGGCCTCGTTGAGGTTCGACCAATCGGTTTTGGACATACGCAGCTGGATTTCTCCGGTCTGCCCGCCGGCCGGAATCGAACCCGCCGCTGCCGTAAAGCTCAGCTCGACGTAAGTGTCCGTATTCGTGCCCGTGGCGCTGACGAACGTTCTTTGGATGTTGCTGCCGCCGAGCTGCGCCCAGTCGATCCAGGAGTCCATCGCCGGTGAGCCGTCTTTGGTGAAATAGTAGCGCAGCTTCAGATCGCTTAAATTGACTGGCGTCGTGCCGGTATTCTTGATATTGAAAAACGGCTTGATCTGATTGTCGGTTGCGTTCGTATCCGCTGCACGGTACTGCACGACCAGATTGCCCGTAGGCTGCGTCGTACCTTGCGGCGTAACGCTCGCTTGCGCGGAATTCGGGCTCTCGCCCGCGCTGTTAACCGCACTTACGACGTAATAATAAGTCGTGCCGTTCGTCAAGCCGGTGTTCGTATACGACGTCGCCGTCAAGCCCGTTGCGACCGTCGTGTACGGGCCGCCGCTTACGCTGGCACGCTTCACGTTATAGCTCGTCGCTCCCGCCACTGCGCTCCAGCTCAGCGCTGCCTGTGCATTGCCCGCTGTCGCCACGAGGCCCGTCGGCGCTGCCGGTACGGTCGCCCCTGCGCTCGGCGTAACGCTTACTTGCGTGGAGTTCACGCTCTCGCCCACGCTGTTCACTGCACTCACGACGTAGTAATACGTCGTGCCGTTCGTCAAGCCAGCGTCCGTGTACGTCGCCGCCGTCACGCCTGTCGCGACCGTCGTGTACGGACCGCCGCTCGTTGTCGCGCGCTTCACGTTGTAGCTCGCCGCTCCAGCCGACGCGCTCCAGCTCAGCGCTGCCTGCGCATTGCCCGCCGTTGCGGTCAGGCCCGCCGGCGCTGCAGGTGCGGTCGGATTCGTCGTGCCGCTGCCAAGCAAACGATCGTATTCGGCATAGGCTGTCGCCACATCGACTTGCGACCAGAAGCGGTGATATTTGAACGTTGGGGCGCCGTTCGTCCATTTTTTCGTAGTCGGGTTCCATGACGAGTTGTACAGATTAGTCAGATAAGACCATTTCGGATCTTGCGTAATTTTCGGGCGGAGCTCCGGATAGCTGATATATACGCCGTTGCCGCCTTTTGCCGGATCGGAGGCCGTGCCGCCCGAGCCCGGAATCGTGTTGCCTTGACCGAACTTGCCGCTCCAACCGTTCGGGAAATAAATTTCTTTCGTAAAATAACGATAATAGTCTTCGCGCTTTTCATCTGTGGCGATGCCTACGCCGTCGTTATAACTCCAGGCGGCGCCTAACAGCTGCTCCGCGAGCGTTTTGGCCTGGGTGCCCAGCGCCGTCAAGCTTCCTGTCTCCGCTTTTGTGCCTGCAGCAAAGAATGAGAGCGCTTTAGCGTAGCTTCCAAGCACTCCGACGTCCTGGCTTGGGCTCGTTAAATAAACATGGTAGTTCGGGTTGCCCGTAAACGTGGAGAAGTTGTTCCATGTGTCAGGTTGACCGCTCCAACCGAGGCTGCTCGGAAGCCAGAACTCGCCCGGCGCCGAAGTTGTCGCGATCGCCGGATTGGCTCCTCCCGTAACCCGCTGCCCGGAAGCGTTCAAATAGTAGCCGTCCGCGTCGGTAACCGGCTTCTTGTCGACAAACACATAATCCATCGACCAATCGATCCATTTGGTAATGACATTTTTGGCCATTTTGAAGTTTTCGGAAGTAATATCGCCGCTGGAAGCGAGAATGTAGTACAATTCCGCAACGCGCTCAAGCGGCCAAGCCTGGAACCCGAACCATGTGTTCGAATTCGGATCGTGATAAACCGGCGCCTCCTGATAGGCCATGCCATAGAACGTGCTTACCCCTGCAGGATATGCGCTGTAGCTGCCGTTAAAGCTGTTCGTCGCGCCCCCGCCAATGCCCCCTTCCGAAGATAGCAGCCAGTTGTAAAACTCCAGCTGCCGCTTCAGCGAAGCGTTCCAGTCGGTTTGAGCTGTCGGCGACGACGGAATCAATCCGCCGTTGGCGTCGGAAAGCGCATACGCCGCGACCGGGTTTTGGTACGCCTGATGCGCATGGCTGGCGCCGATCCGCCAAGCCCAGTTGCCTCCGCTGCCAAGGCCGCCGCCCCAAGACGTGTACCAAGCCATCAGATACATGTTGGAGTTTTTGCCGCTGCCCGCTTGCGGGGAGCCGCCGCTGGCGCTGCCGATTTTTTGGAAATACTTATCATACATGCCATAGCGCAAATAGTCGCCCATCTTTTTCGCCTTGTTCAGATAGTTCGCGTTGTTATAGCCAAGCTTCTTGGCCCAATACATAACCTGAACGGCCCGGGCGTCCGCATCGGTTGCATTCGTGTAGCGCCACTGGGCGGCTGGGGCCTGATTTTCTTTCGTAAACAGAGACATGAAACCTTCGTTCGTTTTGCCGAATGTTTTATTGTCCTGGGACGGGTGGTCGATCGCCTCCCAGACGGATTCCTGCTCTCCGCGCTGGAACGTGTTCACATACGTCGACGTATGCGAAGGATTGAGCGTGTTGCCGTATCCGTACCAGTTATCCACGTCGATGAGCCAGTGCATCAGATAGGTCTGGTTGTTGCCGTAAGTCGATTTCAGCTCGCTGTCGATCGGATCTTGGCCGGCCGGATATTGGCCCGACAATTGTGAAGGATATTGGTCGGGATACGGTTTTTCCGCCGCATAAGTGGCCGGGCTGTTCGGATTGTAGTTGCTCATCGTCGGCTGCTCTTCCTTGCCGTCGCCCTCGTTTATCGGGATAATATATTTCTCCATATTGTCCCAAGCCGCTTCCAGCTTGGACCAGTCGCCAGTGTAGCGCCCGTAGAGCGTCTCCAGCCACAGCCAGTAGCTGTAAGCTTCCGATGTACTCATATGCCCGTAGTCAGGCGCCTCGCTGATGAGCGTTTCGATCGAATGATATGGGATGCCTTCAGGAGAAAAATAACCGTTAGCCGGATTTTTGATCTGATTGTACATTTGCAAAAAGCGCGTTTCATTCACGCTGGCCGCCGCCGCCGTTTGCGGGGATCCGACGAACAATTGGACGCTGGCTGACAATACAAGAGTGCTCGTCGTCAATACGCTTAGCCATTTTTTGGGCTTAACTCCAATCACCATATCACTTCTCCTTTGATTTTAGAAATTAGAGGAGCTTTAGGGCTCCGTTCCCCATACAAGCGTGCCGTTCTGATAAAGCGTGACTTTGCTCCAGTTCGTATACGCCGTCTTGGTCGCGTCAAACGAATAGTCGTCGCTCTCATTGTAATTTGTCCAATCGTTCTTGTTGATCCGCGTCATCAGATCCCCGGTGTTGCCGCCTGCGGCCACGCTGCCGGCGCCTGCGCCGAAGCTGATCTCCAGATAATAATCCGCCCCGGTCTTCGCCGTGCTCATGGGAACCAGCTGACCGTTCACATTCGCGCAGCCTACATTCGCATAATCACAGTTGAACGTTTGCGGTTTAACTCCGTCGATCGTGTACCAATAGCGGATTTTCAGGCTGCTTAGCGGAACGGCCGCCGTGCCGTTGTTCACGATGCGAAAATGCGGCTTGAACTGATTGTCGCCAGGGTTCGTATCGCCCGCTTTGTACTGAAGCGCCAGCGTGCTTGAGGTGCCGCCGCCTGCCGACGGAGAAACGCTTAGCTGGGACGAATTCGCCGATTCGCCGGCGCTGTTCGAAGCGCTTACCACATAGTAGTAAGCCGTGCCGTTCGTCAAGCCGGTGTCCGCATAACCCGGCGACGTCAAGCCGGACGCAACCGTCGTGTACGGTCCGCCGTTTACAGTCGCGCGCTTCACGCTGTAGCTTGCCGCACCTGCGGACGCGGACCAGCCCAGCGTAATTTGCCCATCGCCGGCCGTTGCGACCAGCCCGGTCGGAGCCGCCGGAACGGTCGGATTGCCTCCGCCTCCGCCGGGAAGCGCTTTCATCAGCCGATTAAGCATATCTTGCTTCGGTTGATTCCATGTGGTCCAATCGTCCAAAAGCAGACCTCCGGTATCGCCGCTATTCGGATTTACGCACCAGTAAGTCCAGTACATATCGTTCGCTTTGAGGTAATCGACAAGCGCGTTTTGCCACTTGCCCTCGACCGAAGCCGTATCTACACTGCGGCCCCCGAACTCTCCGGCGAGAATCGGCGCGATGTTATTTTTGTGGATGTAGCCCCAGTAGGCGTCCCAAATGGCCGGCATGTTGCTTGGAAACGAAGCGTCGGAGAACCACGGTTGGTTCGATACGCCCGGACCGTAATCGTGCGGAGAATAGACGACTCGGTTCGCGACGTTCAGCCGCACCGGATTATCCTGCACCCCTTTCAGATTGCCGCCCCACCAGTAGCTGCCGCTTTGTCCCTGGACGTTCGCATCTACGCCCTCGACAATGATCAGCCAATTCGGGTTCACGCCGAGAATCGCATTGCCGGCGCGCTCCGCCGCCAATCGCCAATCGCGCGACTGATCCCCGCAGCCCCAGCAAATGTTGCCGTGCGGCTCGTTGTGCAGATCGGCACCGATGACGGTATCGTTGCCCAAATAGCGCTGCGCAAGCATTTTCCAATCGTCGATCCAGGTCGCTTCGGAAACCGTGGACGTATACCACTGTTCCGATTGGCCGGCTGCCGTTGGCCGATGGCGGTCCAGGAACACTTTCATGCCGCGCGAGCCCGCTTTTTCAATCAATTTGTCAAGAATCTGAATCGGCGTCAGTCCCTGGAGATCGGGATTTTGCACGTAGTCGATGCTGTTTGGCATTTTCCCGGGCAGAAACATTTCGTTCGTATACGGAATTCTCAGCAAATTGTAACCTTTTGTTTTCATTTGATCGAGCATGCTGTCCATCGAACGGGTCCACAAACCGTGCGGCGAAAAGTTCGACGTCTCAAATCCGAACCAATTGATGCCGTTAAAGGTGGCTGGAGTACCGCCTGAGTCCACGATCCGGTTGCCGCTGGTATGATAATAATTCGGGCTGCTTGCGGAAGCGCCGATTCCCGATACCAGAGTGCTTGCAGCTAGAAGCAGACCGAGTGTGAACTTCGCTGCTCTTCCATTCATCTTTTCCCAACCTTTCCAAATTAAAATAAACTCGAGGAAATTCCGCTGGTCTTACATATGCACCGCCTCCTTTCCGTTCGAACCGCCCCGACTATCACCTCCTCTCATATTTCCGATATGGTTCCGAAGCAGCATAAATGCCTCATCGTGAGCCCATTATAAGTAAATGTTGACAAAAAGCTCTATCACTTTGGTTACCCGATTAACACTTTAATGACAATTATAATGCTAAATTGGTATATTTATCAATAATTTTATTAAAAATTACCAAAAACTTTGACAAAAACCGACAGCTTGTCCGATAAAAAAAATCACCCTGCGGGTGACAAACGATTACATCCGCCGGAAATGGATGACCGGCATAGACACGCTGAAGACGAAGCATTATTGCATTTGTGCAAGCTTTTTCCCATGAACATGGGTTCAGATTCATTTTTTTCGAAAATCCCTGCCGCAATCTACCTAGCTGCACAAAGAAAACCTGCAAAAATACATGAATTTGCGTCCTTGATCATTGGCCACGAACAATTCCTGCAAATGTGCAGGCTTTTCACCAAATACATGGACACAGACTCACTTTCAGCAAAAATTCCTGCACTTTCGCAGGTTTTCACCCCAGACCAGCCTGCCAAGCCGCCGCATGACCACCCGCCGTGCAGCACTGCAACCCGCGCCGGGAGAGGCGCTTGCAAAAACGTCCTGGTGGCGTTAAAAAATTGCGCGATACCTTTTTCATGACGCCTGACCGCGGTGTTCATCGAAAAAAAGACGCCGGAAGCCGGCGCCCTTCATTCCCTATTTATTATACCATTTTCAAAATGGCCTCTCGCCCCGTCATACCGACCCGGATTCCCAAATCTTCCGCCGTATGCGTCACCGATTCGAGAGGCGCATCCAGAAGCTCCTGGATCGTACGGACTCCCGTTGCCCTGGCCGCCACAATGTTTCTTTCCCTCAACCGTTCATTTAACAGCGCCACGTCCAAAGCGCCGCACATAATGTATCCTTTATCCGTCGTAACGACCAGCAGCGTCGTTTTAGGCAGCTTGACTTCGATGGCGATTACCGTATGTCCGTCCAGAAGAATTGGTTCTACCCGCATCATGCTCAGCACAGCTCCTCTTCGCAGTCTTACGGGTAGTATATGCGGGCATTGCTAGTTCGGTGTAGTAACGGATTTCGTACTTTTTTTCAACCGGCGCTAAGCGGAAAAAATCGCCACACATACGAATAATAAAGCGGCCAGGGCGGGAAGTCCCTGAACGAGCAAAATCGACCTTTTGGCGGTCAATCCCCCGAAAACGGCCGCGCAAAGCACGCAGATGAGAAAAAATAATTGGATTTGCCGGCCCACCGCCGCATCCGGATATAACAAACCCCAGATCAATCCGGCGGCCAAAAAGCCGTTATAAAGCCCTTGATTCGCAGCCAGCGATTTGGAGGCTTCGGCCGCTTCTTTGGTCGTTCCGAAAGCTTTCAGCCCCCTCGGTTTTGTCCACATAAACATCTCCAGATAAAGGATGTATATGTGCTCGATTGCCACGAGGGCCACTAAAATGACGCTGATCATCGCTATTAGCTCCTTTTCCCAAAATCACATGAAAATGCAACTATTTTTGGACACAATATCGTGATATAGTTAGGTTATTACTTTACTAGGCTATCAATTCGGTTATCATTATCAAGCAAGGAGACCTTATGAATCAGGGAAAAGTGAGCACGAACCGCCACGGGCACTTATTCACCGTAGAAATTTTGATCGAAGAAACGACCAACGGTCTGGCCTTGGAAAAGCTTCTTCATCTGTTGAATACGGACCAAGTACGGGATTATAAGATCCTGAAAGGAATCGATCTCGGCCAACTGATCGAGGTTAACGCGAGAGGGCACTCAAGTCCGGAACCGTCCGCCCTGCTGAAGGAGGCGACTGCGAGCACGTCCAGCCAACGGGCAAATGAGAAAGTGATCGAGCAGCTTGAACAGTTCAAAAATAACAACACGCTTGTCCGGCTGACTGTCATTAAGGCGAAAGGAATCAAGTTGAATCTGCCTTGCCGCATCCTCAACTATGACAGCGGCTCGCAAAATGTAACCGTCTATCATGTCGACGAGAAAAAGGTTTATTCCTTTAAACTTAACGAAATCGACGACTACATGGCTACTGTCTGATACTGCGAACGAGGGCGCCCCACCCGGGGCACCCTCTTATTTATTTTAAGCGCCCGTCTCGGCCGCTTGCGAGCCGCCCTGCAGCATGCCCTCCATCTGGTGCGCGCTGATCGGCGGGCTGAACCAGTAGCCCTGCACTTCGTTGCAGCGGTTTTGGTGCAAAAAGCGGAGCTGATCCTCGGTTTCGACGCCCTCCGCAATCACCTTCAAATTCAAATGATGCGTCATGGCGATGATCGTCGCGACAATCGCGGCATCATTCGGGTCCGTCATAATGTCCCGCACGAAGGAACGGTCGATCTTCAGCTTATCGATCGGAAACTTTTTCAAAAAATAAAGCGAGCTGTAGCCGGTGCCGAAATCGTCAATGCTGACATTGACGCCCAGTTGCTTGAGCTCAAGCAGCGACTGGGTCGCATGGTCCACATCCATCGTCATACTTTCGGTAATTTCCAGCTCCAGGTACTGCGGATCCAGTCCGGTCTGTTCCAGAACATGGCCGATTTTGCCCTTCAGGTTATGTTGGAAAAACTGTCGCATCGACAAGTTGACGGAGATCGGAATCGGCGGAAAGCCTTGATTTTGCCAGGCTTTGTTTTGCTTGCAGGCGGCGCGCAGCACCCATTCTCCGATCGTGACGATCAGCCCGGTTTCTTCCGCAAACGGGATGAATTGATTCGGCGGGATCATTCCCCGATCCGGATGATTCCAGCGGATCAGCGCCTCCGCACCGACGATGCGCCCGGTTTCGATGTCCACCTGCGGCTGGTAAAACAGCATGAACTCGTCGTTCGCTATCGCTTTGCGGATGTCGTTCTCCAGCTTGATCCGGTTGATGGAAATGGACTTCATATCGGTATTGAACACTTGAAAATCGTTGCGCCCCTTCTCCTTCGCCCGGGCCAGGGCAATATCGGCGTACTTCATCAGCATCTCCGCATCCTCGGATTCATCGGAGGAAATCGCGATCCCGATGCTGGCTGTAACGTGCACTTCGTACTGCTCCAGCACAAACGGCTTCTCCAGCACCCGGTTAATCCCGGCGACAAGCGCAATCGCATCATTGGAATCAGCCGCATTGGTGTAAAAGAAGGCAAACTCGTCGCCCTCGGTCCGTGCAAGAAAATCGTTCTCCGTGACGCATCTCGTGAACCTTTCGGCGAGCTGCAGCAGCAGCATATTGCCGTAATCATGCCCAAAGCTGTCATTGACCAGCTTGAAGCGGTCGATATCCAGATAAAAGACGGCAACCTTTTGTCCGAGCGATCGGGCCAAAGCTAAAGTTTCGTTCAAATGATCCTTGAACATTCTGCGGTTCGGCAATCCGGTCATATCGTCATAATAGGCCATGTAACGGATCTTCTCATCACCGCGCTTGCGCTCCGATATGTCCTGGCAGATCAGGACGCTGCCGTGACCGCCAGTCCCCGCTTCTGCCGGCGCAGCGGTAACGTGCAAATTGATTCGGAACCCGGTCTTGTGAATCACCGCCGTTTCAAACGCTACCGCCTTCCCCGCCCTGGCCTGCTCCACGCAAGACAGCGTGGCGGTTGCATGCTCTTCGGCGACCAGCGCCGTAAACGGCCGGCCGAGCAGCTCCTCGGCCGTGAAGCCGAGCATTTTTTCCGCCTCCCGATTCACTCGTACAAACCGGCCTTGCCGGTCGAAAATGCCGATCGCGTTCGGGTTATAATCAAACAATGAATCCGGCAAGGAAGATGCCGCGCGCTCTGTCTGAAGGGCTTTGTTCGAACCGTTTCTGCCCAGCGCGACGAGCAGCAATAGTGAGGCTAGTATGCAAATCCATGCTGTATAGGGCTTTATGTATAGGCTTGCGATTACGACGAGAACGATATACCCGCCTATATAAACCCGCTTACTCACTGGCTGTCCTCCTTCATCTGCTCAATCCTTCGTGATTGGAAGCGTAACGCTGACTACCGTTCCTTCTCCTACCTTGCTTTCCACAAGCATATGCCCTTTATGGTCTTCAATAATTTTGTAGCTGACCATAATACCTAGTCCTGTGCCCTTTTCTTTGGTCGTAAAAAAAGGTTCGCCGAGCCGGGCCAGCACCTCTTCCGAAATTCCGCACCCTCTGTCCTTCACGACGATTCGCACGCAGTCCCCGGCTTCCGCTTTGACCTGAATATCGATCCGCCCGCCCTCCGGCATCGATTCCATCGCATTTTGAATCAGGTTGATGAACGTTTGTTTCAACTGGTTTTCTTCGCACATGACAAGCGGCAGGCCGTGTTCGACCGTCGTCGCGAACTGGATGTTGCTCAAAATCGCCTGGCTCTCCAGCAGCGTAACGACATTACCCACGATTTTCTCCACGCTTTCGGGCCGGAAACGCAGCATCTGCGGTTTCGCCAGCACAAGCATTTCCGTAATGATCAGCTCGATGCGGCTGAGTTCGGACAGCATAATTTCGTAATATTCCTCTTTGCCCGCCGCGCCCGCCCGCAGCAGCTGGATAAAACCTTTCAGCGACGTCAGCGGGTTGCGGATTTCGTGCGCCACACCGGCGGCAAGCTGGCCGACAACCGAGAGCTTTTCCGATTTGCGCAGCATTTCTTCGGTTTTTAGCCGCTCCGTAATATCCTTGAACGTAATGACGACTCCGATCATTCGTCCGCTTTCGCATATCGGAGAGGTTATGTACTCGACCGGGAACGATTCGCCGGTCTTTTTGTAGAACAGCTCGCTGGCATTATGATCGAACACGCCCTCAAGCATGCTGCGGTAAAACGAGGAGCCTGCGCTTGCCTCCGAATCCCCTTTCCCGGCCGGACCGCTGAGAACCATGTACGCGTCTTTTCCGATCATTTCTTCTTCGGAGTAGCCTGTTATTCGCTCCGCGGCGTCATTCCAGAAAATGGTACGGAGATGCTCATCCACGCCAAAGATGCCATCCGACACCGCGTTGATAATAAGCTGGTTTTTGTTATGCAGCTTCTCAATCATCGCCTCGTTCAGCTTGCGTCCCGTAATGTCCTGTACTTGGGATACGACACATGCGGGGCTTCCTTCCCGGTTCCGCACGAGCGTAACGGTCAAAATGCCCCATATCAGCTCCCCGTCTTTGCGCACATAGCGCTTTTCCAGCTGATAGGAATGGCTTTCCCCGCAAATGATCTGTTCGAACTGCCGCAAATCCGTATCCCAATCTTCGGGATGCGTGATTTCAGGAACGCTCCGTACAAGCAGCTCCTCTTCCGTGTAACCTAACAGGCTGCATAACGAATCATTCACTTTAAGAATGTTGCCTTCCATGCTCACAAGCGCCATCCCGGTCGCTGCATGGCCAAAAACGTAACGGAATAACTCATCGCTGGCGGGCAGCCCGAGCTCCAACTGAATCGGATCGCGGGTATTTGATGAATTCCTTGTGAATTCAGCCATGCTTCCCATCCTTTCGAGTGCGGAAGAATGATCATTTTAATTGAATTCTTTTCTACATTATAGAAGCTTTTTCCTGCAAGGAGGGCAAATAAATGAAAAAAGAGCCGGAAGTATCCGACTCTTGACTCATTTCCATGCGGCTATCGCGAGCAGGACCCATCCCAGCAAAAAGCTTACTCCGCCCAAAGGCGTAATCGGTCCGAACCATTTGATCCCGGTCAGGCTTAATGCATAGAGGCTGCCGGAAAAAAGCACGATTCCGATAAACAGTGCCCAACCCGATACCTGGACCATGGAACTGTTAGCGAGCTTGTCCGACAACACGGCAATCAAAATTAGTCCCAGCGCATGGATCATATGGTACTGGACACCCGTACGAAAGACGTCCAGCATGTCGGCTGACAGCTTCTGTTTCAAATAGTGCGCGCCGAACGCTCCCAAGGCAACCGACAAAAATGCGTTGATGCTGCCGAGGAACAAAAATAGTTTCATCATTGCAGCGAGTCTCCTTCATCCGTCATCGTATTCCTTCCTAATCATAGCCGATTTTGCGAAAGGAATCCACCGGGGAGTCCGGGAAACCGGAGATGACCGGGAAGCTTCAGCTAATTTGCCCGATATCGTGCTGGCCTACGATAAGATTGACCGGTTCCACAAAAACTCTCGTAATGACGGGCTGCCTGAGCAGGTCGATTTCGATGTCCACGATTTTCGCACGGGCCGTTTTGCCTTCCCGCTTGTCATAGACGACGTTGAATTCCTGCAGCCCCAACTGATAAGTAACAACCGACGCGCCGACGGAAAGCGCAGGCGATTCGTATTCCCCGTGTTCGAACAGCACTTCCGACAAAATCTCTTCATTCATATCGACAATCGTCACATACTGGCAAAATAAATAACGCATGCATGATGCCCCCCAAATTTGTAAAGTTGGGGAACAATTCGCTGCACACGTCCAAAAGTCCTTCAAAACCGGATCAATAGTTCTAAATTCACAAAAAATCCACCAGAACGATCATAACCGGTATGGTGATCATACTGAATAATGTCGAAGAAAATACGGCTTGCGAAGAAAATTCCGGCTCATTGTCGTATTCGATCGCGAGCAGCACGCTGCTTAAAGACGTGGGCACCGCGCAGGAGAGGACGAGCGCTTTGGCCGTCAAGCCTTCAAGACCGAGCAGCCACACCGCCAAAAAACCGAGCGCCGGACCGGCGGCCAGCCGCAACATATTGGAGACAAGCACATCGGACAGCTTGAATTTCCATTTCATGGCCCCCAATTGAACCCCAAGCGTGAGCAGCGCGGTTGCCATAAACGCATTCGAAATATATTGAAGCGGCAAATAAATCGGGTGCGGTACGTCCAAATGAAAGTAACGCAAAATAATGGCGGCAGGAATTGCGTATATAACCGGAAGGGAAAGCATCGTTTTGAGCGTCGCCTTGAAGTTCGATTTGTGCGCATTGATCGCGTACACCCCGTAGGTGTTCGGGATCAACGACTGCATAATCATAATGATGATCTGAATGGACAGCGTGTAAGCGTTCCCGGCAAACACCGTCTGATTGAGCGGAATGGCGTAATTGGCGCTATTGTAAAAAAGCACACTGTTGCGCATCGCGCTGCGCATGCCGCCCTGCAGCTTTTTCACCCGGATCACGATTTCGACGAGCACGATAAGCATGCTGAAAAACAACACAAAAAACAGCAGTATTTGCATCAGCACATGCAGATCGATCTCCGATTCATAAAGCTTTACAAATACCAAAGCAGGAGAAAACACGTAAAAATTCAGCTTGGACAGCGTCTTGATGTCTATCCGAAACGCCCTGTATATCCCTACGCCGATAGCGATCATAATGCTGATAGGCACAATATTGTTGACCAAAATAAACAAGAAATAAGTCATCGCGGTCTCACTTCTCTCCGTAAATACACTGTTTTCTATTGTACCATATTAATCGGCATGGCAACTATATACCTCGAACATGCATACGAAAAAGCCCACACGCTGGAAGCGCCGGACAGCAGATACGGGCGAGGATTCCCCTTGCAGTTCGGTTCCGGCGCTCTCTGCTTCGCAGCTCGCCAAAGGCAACCTCGGATTGGGCCACCTGCACATGCCAAAAACCCGCAGCCGCGACTCGCCTGCACCGGGGTGCGGGGCTGAAGTGGGACTCGTTTCTACTTCCACCGGGTGCGGCGCTGAAGTGAGCCTCGACTCTACTTCCACTGGGTGCGGCGCTGAAGTGGGGGACAAGGCGGCTTGGCATGGAAAAAACCTGCGAAAGTGCAGGCTTTTCCGTAATAAATGGTTCATTTTGGCGAAAAGCCTGCACTTTCGCAGGAATTTTCGATGAAAATGAATCTGAGCTCCTGTTCGCGGCTAAAAGCCTGCGCTATTGCAGGAATTTTTCGTAGCCAGCGCAGCAACCGAGCAAAAACTGTACTTTTGCAGGTTTTCTTCGTGCGACCTGGCAAATTGTGCGAACGGCTCTGGCGGGTGAGTTTCGGGCATTTGCGAAAGTGCAGGTTTTTTCCGAAAATGGTTCGTTTTGGCGAAAGCCTGCACTTTTGCAGGAATTTATCGTGACCAGCGTATTAACCGAGCAAAAACTGTACTTTTGCAGGTTTTCCCTACGTCAACCGATCGCAGTCATGGAGCGCAGCACCGCGCGCTGGGAGCTGGCGCGTTGCCTTGCCAACCAGATGCTCTGCTTTCGCGGACACAATTGCGCGCTATCTTTCCGCACACTGCCAACGCTCGTCTACCGACCGCCGTCGTGCAGTTGGGAGCTGCGCGTGTGGCTATGCGGGCGGGATTTTGACAGTGCTGCCGGATCAATCCTGCTCCTTGCATCATCCATGCGCGAAGGGGCCTGCCGAAGCAGCCCCCGGACATCGTACACTACCCGCACGGGGTCCCGTTTATATAGTAGGCGTCCTTCTCGTAGGCGATAAACGCCACCTCGACTTCGGCCAGTCCCAGCCGGATTACGTGGTCGGTGATCGCCCGGGCGACTCTGCCGCGGACTTCCGCGCCCCGGTCAAACCAGGCGACCTCGACGAACGGGTACGTCTCCGTTATTTTGCCTGCGAATATGGCGGTGTGGTTGACGCATTCCAGGGTGAAATGATCCTCCGGGCATTCGCAAATTCCGGCAAGCTCGCTTGCGAGCCCCGAACTGATGCGGCAAATTTGTTCTGCGCTCAAGCCTCGAATCGTTAGTCTTGGCACGGATTTCCCTCCTCTTTGAGTGATGACCCGCTTTCCGTCGTCGTCATATAAGCAAAAAAATCTTCGGCCAGGTTCGGATCAAACTGCCTCCCGCTTTCCTCCAAAATGACCTGAAGCGCCTGCTCGCTGCCGATCGCCTGGCGGTACACATGATCATGCGTCATAATATCATAACTGTCGACAATAGCCAAAAGCCGCGACAGCTTCGGTATTTGCATCTCCTTCAGACCGTACGGATAGCCGCCTCCGTCCCAGCGCTCGTGCATCGACAATATCGCCTCGGCCAAAGCCGGCTCGCCGAGCGACAAGGCCATCCGGTAGCCGATCTCGCTGTGGGAGCGCATCACGTTCCACTCTTCTTCCGTAAGCGATCCGGTCTTGCCGAGAATTTGCTCGGGAATGACGACTTTGCCCACGTCATGCAGACGCACGAGCAGCTTCAGATTGATCGTATCCGCGGACTGTGGGTCCATCCCGATTCGGGCCGCCAATCCCAGCGCCAGGCGCTCGATTCTCTCGATATGGCGGGGATCCTCGATCTTTCTTGCATACATCGCCTCGTTGATGTTGGCCATCAGGCTCTTGCGCACCTGCTTGCTTTCCAGCAGCTTGTTCTTGTACATTTCTTTTTCGGCGAGGTTGAAAAACAGATGAAAATGATCGCCGGGCTGCACCATCGTCGCGCTGCCGGCCGCCATGCTGACCTGGATCGGATAAGATTCCTGCTCGGCGCAAGCCTGCTTGAGCCGCTCGATCTTCTCCGTGCAGGCGGTTGTCCCGGTCCGGGAGAGCAGGACGATGAATTCGTCGCCGCCCCATCTCGCCGCCAGCGCCTCGTCCCCGAAGCATTGCCGGATCAGCTCAGCAGCCTGTGACAGCAGACGGTCCCCTAGCTGATGGCCGAATACGTCATTCGCCAGCTTCAAGCCGTTCATGTCGAGAAGAACGATACTGACCGGCATATGCTCCGCAGTCAGCAGCCCGGGAACCGCAGCTTCCACGTAGGCCCGGTTGTACAACCCGGTAAGGTTGTCATGGAAGCTTAAATACTCCGCTCGGGCACGGGACTGCAGTTGGTCCGTCATATCCGTCATCATGACCATGACGACTTGACCTGCGGGACTGTCCGGGTCCGGTTCGATCCACTTGTATTCGAGCTGGATTTGCCGGCTCCCGATTTCCGCTCTCCCCGGCAATTCGGCGAGAAGCGCGTTTTTGACAGCCGCATCCGTCTCCCCGAACAGGCGGCTCAGCCATTGTTCCACGCTTTTCCGCTCCGCGCTCCCGCTCTCCCACAACAATTCCGCGAAATGAATGCCGCTCGGCCGCTTGTTTAAAATGCGCAGGCACGCATCGCTGTACTGCTTCTGCACGATCCCTTTCGCGTCAAACGTCAAAAACCCCTGATTGGCGTTGTTCAGCAGCGCTTTGATATCGTCTTCGCACCGCTTGAGCGCCATTCCCTGCAAATCGCTGATATACAATATTTTTTTGGTAACGCGCAGCAGCTTCTCATAGCTGGACAGCAGCTTTTGGTATTCGGTCAAAAGCTCGTTGCCCTGGTGCTCTTCCCGAACAGCCAGTCGTTTGGCATCGTACAGCATATTCAACTCGCTCTCAAAACCTTTCTGCTGATCACTCCGATAGCTTATCACGGTTACCAAGCTCCTTATTGTCAGATGTTCGCCGCCGCTCAGGCCGGAACGCAAGCAAAGTCCAGTCGTCCCGCTGGGCTTCTGTCCCCATGTATTCGTCCATCATCCGGCGAAAAAGCTCTTGCTGCTCGTTCAGCGGCAGCCGTGCATGCGCATCGATAAACTGCTTCAGCCGGGTTTTGCCGAATGAAAAGCCTTTTTCCCCGCCGCTTTGGTCTGCAATGCCGTCCGTAGCCATATATACGGTCGTGTGCTCCCGCACCGCGATCCGGTGGTTGGCGTACGCATATTCGGCTGGAGTCCGCCGGTAACCGATGCTCTGCTTGTCGCCTTTGTACAGCTGTACGCCCTCATCGCCGTCCTGCACATAGATCGCGCTGCCGCCGCCGGCAAATACGATTTCATCCTGCCCGACGTAGCACAAGGCAAGATCCAGACCGTCATCGGCTAGCCCCTCATTGTGCTGCTGCCTGAGCATCTCTTTGACCGCTTGGTTGAGCTTGCCCAGGATGCCCGCCGGGTCGCCTTCCTCGCTGCGGTCGGCGATCTGATTCAACAGCGATATGCCGAGCATCGTCATGAACGCGCCCGGTACGCCGTGGCCGGTGCAGTCCCCGACGGCAACGTAATACCCCCGCTTCGTCTCGCTCAGCCAATAAAAATCACCGCCTACCCCGTCCCGCGGGCGCCAGATGACGAAATACTGCTCCCAGAGCCGGTCCAGCAGGGCCGGATCGGGAAGCGCGGATTCCTGTATCCGCTTGGCATAATCGATGCTGTCCAGCAGCTCCCGGCTGCGCTCCTCAACCTCCCTCGTCCTTTGCCCGACGAGAACTTCCAGCCGCTGATTGAGCTGCAGGGCGCGCTTGTACGGGTTAGCCAGCTTCCGCGATACATAGTAGAACAGGAAGACGATCGCCAGCAGGGAGATCACGATCGCGACGGCCGTATTCACTTTAATATTGTCCAAAAAATATACGGTATCGGTCCGCGGAATTTGAAACAACAGCCGCATTTTCATCGACGGGATCGGATAGCTGATGAGGTCGACCAGCTCGCCATTCGGATTTTGCGACTCCAGAACCTGCACATCCTGATTGAACTGCTCCATCACTTTGGCATACGTATCACTAGAAACAAAGCCGGATATCAGCTTGCCTGTCTGATCGTAGCGGTCCGACAGATGGATGACGCCCATCCCGTCAATCATCCACATTTGGCTCTTTTCCGAATATTTATACTTCTGGAAATCATCGGACAGCCCTTTGAGGCTGAGGCCCACGCCGGCTACGCCGAGCGGACGGTCCGTTTCGCCGATCAGCACGTTGACAAATACGTACGATTGCCGGCGCTCCACGTTATAGTCGACGACGACAGCCGTTTTTTCCCCCGATTCGAGCGTTTGATAAAACCATTTGTCATCCGGCTTGTCCCTGGACACTGTGGAGAGGATCGAGCCGTTTTCCGACCAATAATGGCCGGTAAGCGCGCTGACGATGAAGGAATTGTCGTAATCGAACTGCCGGCTGCTCATCACGAGCCTTTCCCTGATCAGGCGCGTAAGCTGCTCGTCCTGTTCTCCGCCGCCGATCCATTCGAGGACGGCAGGGTCGTCGGCCAGCAGCCTCGACGTTTCCTTGGCCCGCTCGATCCGGCCCTCCACTTTTGAAGATACGGATTGGGCGATGTAGCCGAGCTCTTTGCTTTTCAGCTTTGTGATAACTTCTTTTTCCGTAAAATAATACGATAAAAAGCCGATGAGCAGCATGGAAAAAACGATAAGCGCGCTGGCAAGCGCTACCACTCGGATCACGTCTCGATCATGGAAGCGATCGCTGCTACCGGACTGCTGTCTGTCGCCTGCGGTTATAGGGGCGCCGGGTTTCATCTATCCGCGGTCTTCCTTGGCGATCAGATGAAACGGCAGCGTCAAATCTTCTTTAAATTCCTGCGCACACTCCAGCTCGCTCTCGTTGTCTGCGTCGTAATACCAATATAATTGAATGTTTTTGCCGCCTGCGTGCGCCTCGTCCAGCTTCTCCAGCATCGTCATGATGCATTTCGTACTGCTGGTGTTGATGTAAGGCAGCATCAGCTCGAACTTGACGATCGCTTCCTCTTGCAACTGCTCCAAATACGCGCCCACCCATGCCAGAACCGGCTCGTAAAACTTGAACGCATTTTCGGGAAACGACTGGCCTCTGATCGCCAAAACGTGAAGTTGCGGATCGAAATGAATTTCCGGTGTGCTTCTTGATCCTTCTATGCGCATAAGATGTAGGTCTGCCACCATTAAACAACCGCCTTTAATGTAAAAAATGACAAGTGCTCGTCAATTGGGGAAATGGAATATTCCAGCGGAAGACTGGCTTTTCTTGCCATATCGATCAAGCCGATGCCTGCACTTGATTGCGCTTCCGGAAGCTCCTCCCTGAGCTTCTCTTTGAAAAGCTTTTTCAGTCCGTCCTTATCCATGGCGGCCAATTGTTCGATATGCGCCACAAGAGGAGCGAGATCCACGTTCTCGATCAGGTTGCCGCAGCAAACGTAATTTCCCGCTTCCCACTTCCCGATCGTCACGATTGCCGATTGCTCGATACGTTCGGCGCTGCTGCCGGATGCTTTGGCCGCGCAATAATTTTTGATGTTCTGCGTCTGTTCGATAAATATGGAGAAAATATTAAAAATTTCCGTTTTCGGACGATTGTCGTTCTCCATGTACCTTTTGACCGCTTCCCCGTATTCTTCGATTAATCCTTGGGAAAGCCGGCCGGAAAAGCAGATTAGTATTCCTTTGCTCTGAAGCATATTATGAATGTCGTATATCTGGCCGTGATTCAAGGGGCATCCTCCCTTTTCTTAAGAATACAAAATTCGACTTTCTCTTTATATTACCAGAGTCCTAGTCCTCAAAAAAGGCGAAAACAGAAAAAAAGTTTGCAAATCGACGCTTGCAAACTTTCGGATATGAGGGAGTTTCGGTTGCCGGTCGGAGTATTACTGGACCGCATTCACATCGATCAGGAACAGCTTGAGCAGCTCGCTGAATTTGGCTATGTCTTCCGGCGTCAGCCGGCTCTCGGCGAGCATCGTATGCAGCGTTTGGGGAATGCACAGCGCTTTTTGGTAGAGCGCCATTCCGCTGTCCGTAATTTTGATGTTGACGATCCGCTCGTCTTCCTGCGATCTTTGCCTTTGGATCAGCTTCTGGGCTTCCATGCGCTTGAGCATAGGCGTCAGCGTGCCGGAGTCCAGATCCAGCTTCTCGCTGAGCTCCTTGACCGTGCTTTCCTGTTGGTCCCACAGCACGAGCAAAACCAGATACTGCGGGTACGTCAGCCCCAACTCGTCCAGCATCGGGCGGTACAGGCGAGTGACCGCGCGGGAACTGGCATACAGATTGAAGCATAGCTGGTTTTCCAATTTTAAATATTCACTGCTGCTCATGGCTTACAATTCCTTTCCGTCCATTCGATTTGCAAACAATCTATTTGTTTAAAATGTATATAAAATAACATGGGATGTCAATGGGAGCCGCGGCAGCGCAAAAAACCGCCGGCGTCATGAGGGCCAAGAAGTCTGTCCGACGAATGCGGCAAAACATATCTATATGCAAAAATGACTGCTTTTATGCAGCATAAGCGGCAAAAAGCAGTCACTATTCAACCCTTGACCGATCCGGCGGCAATTCCTTCCACGATCCGATTGCTGAGCACGATAAAAGCGGCCAAAATCGGCAAAATACTGATCATCAGCGTCGCTCCGATCGCTCCCCAGTCGGTGGTGTACTGGCCGATGAAATTTTGCACGCCGACCGTCAGCGTCTTCAGCTTGTCGGAGCTGATGAACGTATTGACGAAAATAAATTCGTTCCAGTTGTAGATCATGTTGATAATGGCGGTCGTCGTCATTACGGAAGCGGTCATCGGCAGCGTGATCCGGGCGAACATCCGGTTGATCGAGCAGCCGTCCATGACAGCGGCCTCTTCCACCTCGCGGGGCAGCGTGTAGTAGAAGCCGAGGAGGATCATAATCGTAATCGGCATATTAAAAGCGGTATACGAGAGCACGATGGATAGCGGATGATCGATCAGATTCATTTTCTTGAACATGCTGAACAGCGGAATTAAAGTGGAATGAACCGGGATCATGAGGCCGATCATGAACAAGCCGAGAACGAACGACTTCAGCCGCCATTTCATCCGCGTTATCGCAAACGTGACCAGGCTTGCCAGCAAAACCGTCAAAACGACGGCCAAAACCGTAATCCATACGCTGTTGAAAAAATACAGGCTGATATGGCCCTCGGTCCATACCTTGGCGTAATTTTCCCAGCGCAACTGCGCAGGCAGGGCGAACGGCGGCAGATTAAACACTTCCTGGCTGTTCTTCAGCGAGAACAGCAGCAGCCAAATGAGCGGCAGCACTTGCAGTGCCGCTACGGCAATCAGGATCACATACAGCAGCCCGTATCCGAGCCGCTGCGGCAGTTTGGAGCCTTCGGCCTTCGGCCGGGCGCGCAAAGCGGTCGCTGTACTCAGGTGCAGCCCCTCCTCTCTCACGAATATTGAATTTCCTCTTTCGTTGCGGTCGCTTTGCGGATCAGCCAGGTAACGACCAGGCATATGAGCAGCAGGAAAAAACCGATTGCGCTGGCGTATCCGAAATCGTAGCCTTTAAACGCCTTTTGGTACATGTAGGAGGCCATCACTTCGCTCGCCCGGTTAGGGCCGCCGCCCGTCATTACGTAGATCAGATCGAAATATTTGAGCGACCCGACGACGGCAAGCACGACCGTCACCTTGACCACCTCCGCGATCAGCGGCAGCTTGATTCGCAAAGCGATATGCCACGGATTCGCTCCGTCGATTCTGGCGGCTTCGATCAGCGATGACGGGATATTTTTCAGCGCAGCATAGTAAATTAAGATGTAAAAGCCCGCATATTGCCAAAGAATCGGGATGAAAATAGCGTACAGCACGATGGACGGATCGGCCAGCCACTCCGGCGTATTCTTGATGCCCGCCGCTTCGAGCGCCGTGTTCAGCACGCCGTTCGACGGGTGAAATATTTTTAGCCAAAGCTGCGCGATGGCGACCGATGACAGCAGCATCGGGATCAAATATATTTTGCGCAGCAGGCCCGCTCCTTTAATGGAGCCGGACAGCACAAGCGCGACCAGCAAGTAGCCGATCAGGCTTAGCGTCGAAAATACGGCTAGCAGGAACGAATGGCCCGCGCTCTGCCAAAACAGCGCGTCTTTCAACAGTTGTACATAGTTTTTCGTACCGATAAACGTCATAGCTCCAACGCCGTCCCACTTCATCAAGCCGTAATAACCGGTCAGCACGATCGGGATATAAATCAGCGCCAATATCATGAAGAGCGCAGGCAGCACGTATAGCGCTATGATTCTTTTGTCGGACATGACTTTATCCATAGCAGCTCGACTCCTCCGAAATTCCTTTATTTCCCCGCTTCTTTGGCCAGCGCCTCTTCATGCTTCTTGGCGAACTCCTCCGGAGTGGCAGCTTTGCCGAACAGCGCCTGTATCATGTTCAGATGGGTTTCCGCCGCGCCCGGCTTCATTTGCACATCGGCGAACAGTGTAATGTTGCTCGCTTGATTCAGCTCGTTCAGCAGGTCGATGTACAGCTTCGGCAGCTGGATTTTGGAAGTGTCCACTTTGGTTGCGGGAATCACGCCGGCTTCCGTAACCGAATGCTCGCCCCACTTGGTAATGAAAAATTTGATGAACGCCTTGGCCTCGTCTTTCACTTTGGAGTTCTCCCCAACGAACATCCCGACGCCCGGCCCGCCGACCCAACTGTTCGCATCGCCTTTGCCGCCCTCTACGGTCGGGAACTTGAAGAAGCCGATCTTGTCTTTAAAATCCTGCGGCACGTCTTTGTTCGTCGTGTAGTTCGGAAGCTCCCATGTCCCCATCAGGTACATGGCCGCTTTGCCGTTCATGAACTCGGATTTGCCCTCGTCGTTGGATAAGCCGTTGAAGCCTTTGTTAAAAGCGTTCAAGCCGACGAGCTCCTGCACGTCCTTGGCTGCGGCGATCAGGCTCGGATCTTCGAACGAGCCGCTGCGGTCGATCGCTTTTTTCAACGTTTCCTTGCCGCCGACCCGGTCGGCAAAATACATGTACCACAGCGAGCCTGTCCAGCGGTCCTTGTTGCCCAGCGCAATCGGCGCGACGCCTGCCGCGCTAAGCGTTTTCACAGCTTGCTTGAGTTCATCGTACGTTTTCGGAACCTGCACGTTGTTTTTGGCGAACAGGTCTTTGTTATAATAGACCGGCACGATGTTCAGCTCTACCGGAAGCGCGTACGTCTTGCCGCCGAAAGCGTAAGCCTCCGTCGTTCCCTTGACGAATTTGCCGTTTAAATCGCTGCTCTGCAGCACATCGTCAAGCGGTGTGAACAGGCCGCCTTTCACATAAGGATCCATGTAACCCGCGGCCCAGGTCATGCCCACATCCGGGAGTTCATTGGAGGTGGAGAGGATTTTCATCTTATTTTTGTATTGTTCGTTTTCCAGCACTTCCTGCTCGATCTTGATGTTCGGATTGGCCGTTTGAAACTCCGTAATGATTTGATTGACGATTTTATTTTGCGTAGCCGAGCTGCCTGCGGGCCACAAATGCATGAATTTGATCGTCGCTTTTTTGTCGGACTTGGCCGTGCCGCCGCTATCTCCCGCTTTGGCCGACGCCTGCGGGCTTGCGCTTTGGCTTTGTCCGGCGTTCGCCTCTTTGGAGCTTGAGCAGCCTGCCAATACAGTTCCCATGGAAACTGTAAGCAGTAATGAGAATGTAAGCGCTTTTTTCATAATCTTTCGAATCCCCCTTCATCAATTTGGCTTTCCGAACTTTATTCTAGCAGAATCTTCCAGAGGGGGTAAGGCAACGATGTTTAGCAAAAGTTCCACTTTTTTTAGATTTCATTTCCCGGGTCGGCCATTTCCTTGCGATATTGCGCGGGGCTCTTGCCTTCGTATTCCTTGAACAGGGTGATAAAATATTTCGCCGTCCGGTACCCGACCTGCTCGGCGATTTCCGCAACAGGCCGCTTGGTCCGGATCAGCAGCTCCTTCGCTTTTTGCAGCCGGATGCGGGTCACGTACTCGCTGAACGTAAGGCCCGTTTGCTCCTTGAACAGCGAGCTGAAATAGCTCGGGTTCAAATGGACGCGGTCCGCCACCTCGCGTAAGGAGAGCGGCTCTCCCTTGTGCTCGTCCACATAGCGCAGCGCTTCGCGAATCGGATCGCTGATGTGCGGATGCTCCTCCCGCGCGTCCATCAGCCGGGTATCCACCATTTTCTCCATCGCTCCGACTCTTTCGCGCGCCTCCTCGATCGTCATCGCCTGCTCGACGGCTTCGATCAGCTTTTTCTTTTGCAGCGGCTTCAGCAAATAATTGACCACGCCCAATTGGATCGCCGTCTGCGCGTAATCAAAATCGGGATGGCCCGAGATGATGATCACAACCGGCTTGTGCGGCCTGCGATTCAGCAGCTCGACGAGACGCAGACCGCTGACTTCCGGCATCCGGATATCGGTGATCAGCAGATGGACCGGGTTGTCATGCAGCATATCGATGGCCTGCACGCCGCTGTCCGCGCACACAATCCGGTAGCGCCCGGCTGACCAGAATTCCAGCGTTTTTTGCAGACCCTGCCGGGTTAAAGGCTCGTCGTCGACGATCATGATCGTTTTTTGCATATGAATCATTGCGCACCTCCGTCATTCACCGGAATTTCAAAACTGACGCTCGTGCCGGCGCCGGGGCTGCTTTGAACGACAAGGCTTTCGCGCTCATCGCCGGCATGTCCGAAGTACAGCTTTAATCTGCGTCCCACATTCGAAAGCCCCATGCCGCCGACTTCGCCGGAAAGCGCTTGTCCACCGGCCACCCTCTGCCGGATCGACCGCAGCGTCGCTTCCTCCATGCCGGGCCCGTCGTCCGCCACCGTAATCAGCAAGCGGTCGCTGTCCGCCGCAGGCCTTACGCTTACCGTTATCGCGCCTTGGCCCGTCCGGCCTTCCAGGCCGTGCAGGATCGCATTCTCGACAAGCGGCTGGATCAGCAGCTTCGGCATCGGCACATGATGCCACCTCGCAGCGCAATCGATGCTCCAGGCAAAACGATCGCCGAACCGCATTTTCATAATGAGCAGGTAGCGTTCGATATGCTCCAGTTCGGCGCCGACCGTAACCCACTCGTCTTTGCTCGGATTTCCGATGGTGTAGCGGAACAACTCGGACATCGCGATCACGTACTCGGCCAGCTCCTCGTTCTTTTCCTGCAGAGACCAGTAAAGCGCTTCCAGCGTGTTGTAAAGAAAATGGGGATTAATTTGCGCCTGAAGAGCTTTCAGCTCCGTCCGGCTTTGCATAACTTCCTTTTCATAGACGAGCTCGATCAGCCGGTTCATGTTGTCCACCATTTGATTGTATGTATAGTTCAAATCGTTGATTTCCGCCGTGTACGAAGTTTCGGGGTTGGGCGTCAGCACGCCGCTGCGGGTGTTGCGCATCGCCTTGATCAATTTGAGAATCGGCCGTGTAATCATCGTCGAGAGCATGAACGACATGAACAGGAACAGCAACAAGCCGACCGCCCCCGAGGCGATTATCGCCGTTCGGAGCACGAAAATGCCCGCGGTAACACTGCTGACCGGGTTCAGGATCATCAGCGTCCAGCCGGTTACTTCCGAAGGCTGCTTCACCAAAATGTAGCGCTCCCCGGCAATATCGACGGTCTGCCCGTCCGTGCTCATCAGCGCCTCGATATCGGCGGTCGCCTGATCGTCCGCAGCTATGGGGCGGGACTCGCGGTCGACCAGAAGCATCGCTTCGCGCTGCTGCTCTTCGGAAAGCAGCTCCTTGAACTCGAAATAGCTCCTGCTGATGCGGACCAGCAAATAGCCGCCGTTCGAAAACCAGCGGTCGAGCAGGCTGATGCGCCGTATGGCGAGCACCGAATCGCTGTCTCTGGGATCGATTCCGATCCAGACGAGCTTCCCTTTCTCCCGCTCCGCTTCCCCGATCCATTTCGGATCGACGCGGTTCGAGAGCAATCGGTCGTCCAGCGGGAACAGCCTGGCGGAGTCGCTGTTGTACACTTCCACGGATGCGACGCCGGTCGAATAGCCCTGGATTTCGTTGGCGATATGAACCAGACTTTGCCGCTGGTCAAATTTGGCCTGCTTCCCGTTCACTTCCGCCAGAAGCAGCTGCTGCACGTACGGATCGTTGATCGCCTGCGTCGTCAGCGTATCGATCTGTTTGATAAGCGCTTCCAATCTGCCGTTGGCCTGCACCGCCGTTTGCCGGATCTGCTTTTCCGCATTATTTTTCAGCAGCGTCGACACCGAATTGAAAGTAATAATACCGACCAGAACCAGCACGATCATCATCACCAGCAAAAAACCGACCAATATTTGATTGCGCAGCGTATTCCATTTGCTCAGGCTCAGCCGCAAAGGGGTTTCACCTCTTTCGTTAAGAAATATCGTTGTATCCGCTCCGTTATCGTGCTAGTCTGGTTCATAGGAACTATAAAGCGGGGGGAGCCAAAACATGCGGGGAAAAGACGCGATATTTGACGACATGCTGTCGATTACGGCAGACCTTTTTTATCCGGCCGAGCACCGTTTGTTTTGGTCTGAAGCGGACTTGGCGGACGCTTCCATCCTCGATATCGGCTGCGGCAACGGCGCCTACTTGTCCAAAATGCACGACAGCTTTCCGGCGGCCCGGAAGACAGGCATCGAAATCAGCCCCGGCATTTTCCAAAAAGCGCTGCCGCGCCGGAAGCCCGGGCTCGAATTTCACTGCATGAGCTTCGAGGATTTGCCGCAGGACACGCTCTACGACCTTGTGATTTTGCGCCTCGTCGTTCATCACATCCCCGACAAGCCAAGCCTCTGCCGCACGCTGAAGCGGATCACGCATGAGCGCTCGGTCATTGTCGTTCTGGAAGTTGAAAGCGAGCGTCTGCATGTGAATAGCAGCCTTCCGCTGTTCGGCTCCTTGTACGAAAGCTCCCGGCAAGCTCTGCTCAAAAACAGGCTCCTGGATGCGAAAGACAGCCTGAAGCTCGAATTCGAACATGCCGGGCTTCGGCATCTATATACTCGGAATTATAGCATAGATGCTTCCCGGCAGGATGATAAACATCGGCTGCATGCGTACATGCGGCTCGTTTCGCAATATTTGCTGGGCGAATCGCTCCCTCCCGAACGGAAGGACGAGCTGAACGACTGGCTGCGGAATCCGGCAAGCACGCACGCGGTCCATATGTTCGGCACGGCTTTTGCCCGGGGCGCCGGGCCAATCTGAAAAGGGCGGGTGAACGATGAACTGGCATCATGTATTTGAAGAAGAGCTGAAAGACGTCTTTGCGCAAGCCGAAACGGCCGTCTCCCGGTTTCCGGAACCTATGGACCGGCTCGGCCTGGACTATTTGGCCAAATTTGACCCTAACCGCAAAGACAGCACCAAAAATTATATTTGCTATTTGCTGCCGTTCTGGGTATCGGATCTGGCGGAGCTGCCGGCAAATTCCGTGAGCAAGCTGGCGCTCGCGAACGTCTTCGTGATGCTGTACTTTTTTATCCAGGACGATATTATGGATTCCGCGTCGGGACAGCACAAAGAAAAGCTGCCGCTCGGCAACTTGTTTTATTTGCAGTTTCTGGACATTTACCGGGAGCTCTTCCCTTCGGATTCCCCCTTCTGGACATGGTTTGACCGGTATGTCAGGGAGTGGTCCGATGCCGTCTCCAATGAGCTGCGCCGCAATGATTTCATCCATGACATGTTGAAAGTGGCCGCCAAGGCGAGCCCGGTTCAGTTCGCAAGCACCGGCGCCATGGTTTTAGCCGGCCGCCCCGAGCTCATTGCAGCCGTATCCGAAGCGGTCTGTCAGGTGCTCGTGACGCTGCAAATGGCGGACGATTGGGCCGACTGGCAGGAAGATTTGGAAGAGGGCAGCTACAACTGCCTGCACGCGATGATTCGGGAAGAGCTGCGGCTGCCGCCTGACAGCGCCCTGACCGCCGAAATCGTGAAGCGGCAGGTGTACGTTCACGATGCTCTTGCCCGGTACGCGCAAATTGCCGCAGCGAATCATGTCCGGCTGGAGGAGCTGCAGTTGAACGCACCTCATCTGCTTTCTTTTCATGAATCGATGGTGCGCAATTTGCTGGAGGAGGCGGATCGCATCGAGTGCGGGAGAAAGTCTTTGGAACTAGGCGGATTTAACTATTATTTGTCGAATATGAAGTAAAAATGATAGATTAACATGTCAGTTTATGGTATGCTCATGTAGAACTATTCTACTAATTTGTTTGGAGAGTGATCGATTTGTCAGCTGAAGAAATTCTGAGATCCAAAATTATCCAAAAAGCATGGGAAGATCCATCCTTCAAACAGCAGCTTCTCGCCGATCCGAAAGCGGCTCTCAAAGAAGCATTTGGCATCGTGATTCCTGACAACATCGAATTGAACGTGGTAGAGGAAACTTCCAAACAATTAGTGCTCGTTATTCCGGCCAATCCTGCCGATGTGCTCGACGGGACCCCCGGGCCGGTCAGCATCTGGTAATCGCAAAATGACAAATCCCCCGGAAAGCTTCGGAAGCAGGCAACCGCTTTCCTCCGCTTTTGGGGGATTTTTTAATTGATGACGGAAGGGAAGCGTATGATTGCCTCCGTGCCTTTGTTTTTTTCGCTTTTGAACTCAAGCCTGCCTTTCATGACCTCGATAATCCGGAACGTCACCATCAATCCGAGCCCCGTCCCTTTTGTTTTCGTCGAAAAATACGGTTCGCCCAATTTGGCCAGCGTCGCGGGCTCAATGCCTTCGCCGTTGTCTTTAATGTGAATGACGACTTCCTCGCTCTCCTCATAAGCCCAAATATTGATCTGTCCCTGATCGCGGAACGCCTCGATGCTATTTTTAATAATGTTAATGAGTGCCTGCTTCAATTTGGAAGAATTGCCGTGAATGTACAGTTCCTGAGGGATGCTGAGAAACACGCCTCCGCCGTGCAAAGTGGCCAGCGGAACGATAATGCCTTCGATTTGCTTCAGCTCCTTGGAGACGTTGAGGACGGTAACCTCCTCCAACTGGGGCTTGGCGAACGTTAAAAAATCGGTAATAATGCCTGACGCGCGATCCAGCTCCTCGATGGCCAGCGACATGTATTCCTTTTGCTTCATATCGGATTTATGCGACAGCAGCTGCAAAAAACCGCGGGTCACCTGCAGCGGGTTTCTCACTTCATGCGCAACGGAAGCGGCCAGCGAGCTGATGATTTCCATTTTTTCGGACAATTGCAGCTGGTTGTTGTAAAATTCGAGCTCTTTGGAGTAATTGGCCATCAGCTCCTGATAAGCGGCGAATCTTCGTCCCAGCAGTGTGATCAGCGAAATGACGAAGCCTACGATCCCCCATTTCCACAAGAAAATTTGATGGGTTTGATTGGAGGCGTAAAACCAGATCAGATCGATAACGCCCAACAGTCCGAAGAATGCAAAACCGCTCGTAAAAATAACGGCATCCTTGTTGCCTCTCATCGCGTATTTGACGGAAAACGTGATCAGCAGCGACAGTTGAACGAGCATGATGCAGCCCAGCAGCGTAACGGATATGAAAAAATACTCATCTGCGAACCGGTAGCCGGACAACTGGTTGATGACCATGCATAGGGCGGAGAAAGCGGAGTAGCCGATCTGAAATTTTCTGAACATTTTGATCAGTTTCAGGTTGCCGTCGTCGAATATTTTTTCGAAAAAATAACTGAGTGCAGGCAAAAAAACGACTAGCGAAAGATCGAAAAAATCGACCAGCACAGCGCCGTATTCCCCAAAAATGGCATACATAAACGGAGAATAGGTGACAAAAATTGTCCCCATCGTCAAAATGACGATACCGAGCGAAATCCAGCTGGGCAGTTGGATTTTTTTCAGAAAAATTGCGCATATGAACATGACGGCGGCGATAAAAATCAAAGCGCATCCAAGAATGACGTCCCCCAAATCACGTACGACAAAATGGGGCAGTAAATCCGAATAGCTGCCGATTTCGATATTTGAACGGATTCCCATCCGATCCATCCCCGTTTCCATTTTTAAGTATACCGTTTTGCCGGCGTCTTCATGGCTGAGAGGGACTAAAATCCGCTGAAGGTCATATGGAAAATCGTGGATGCTCTCTTGAACTTTGTTCCCGTCGACATATACGGTCAGATGCTGCGCGTAAAGTTCGCCGATCAAGATCCCGGAATGGTCCCCGACCGACGCCGGAAGCTGAATTTTGATCCAGGCTGAAGTGACGCCGTCAGGCTTCATGGGCATCGGCGCCATAACGGGAACGGTCATCCAGTTCGCCGCTTCGGACGAAGGAGGCTGCTCCTGCGCGCTTCCGGAAGGGTCTCCCCATAGAATCGCCCACTCCGTATTTGTGTCTATGTTTTTTACTTGGGCTGCTTTGATGCCGGAAGCAATGATCCCGTTTGCAAACAGCAGTAGTACGATCAGACATACGACAAAAGCAATGCGTTGAACAGGATTCATTTAGAACCACCCCTTGGAGTAGCGACATCAAATTATGGGCACATTCTAAAATTCGACGAAATTCGATATCCTCCTTCTTATCGTTTTATGAAATCTCCTTCACGAAAAGACCGGCCGTTTCTCCTGTTTCAAGCCACCCTTCAAGCTACTCGAAGTATTTCTCCATCACGACATACTCCAGCCCGTCTTTGACAAACGCCTCCACCGTCTCTTTCATTCCAAACTTCGCATAAAAGCCGGCTTTATTTTTTCTGGCATTGCACCAAATCCTCCGGACATGCAGCGCTTGCGCTTCATCCATCAAAAATTGCAGCAGTTTGCTGCCGTACCCTTTGCCCTGTTCTTCCTCAAGCGTCGCGAATTTACGAAATTGTGCCGAATTCCGGTCGATAAACAGGGAAATCACGGAGAGCAGCCGTTCTTCCGAGAAAAGACCGTAATGAACCCCGTCCCGATCATCCTTCAATTTGACGAAATCCAAATCCTTGTCCGGCCACATGACCGCATGTCTTAGCTCCCACGCCATTTCCCGGCTAATTCGTTTGATGTTCATGCTGCCCCGTCCTTCGTCATTTTTTTCGTTTTCCGATTGGCCTGCCATCCATTATTATATAATCTATGAGAAAAAAGTGCATTTAGGAAAATAAAAGAAAGGGCTTCCCTTGGGCAGCCTTGGCTGCGTGTGGTGCACGTGGCGTACGGCCACCGGTGGCGGGACGGACGGGCGCGGGGTGGCCGTGGGCGGGCGGCCGGGAAGTCGGAAAGCCTGCGAAAGTGCAGGCTTTTTCGCGATAGGCCGTCCATTTTCGGGAAATACCTGCAAATGTGCAGGAATTCCCGATCACGGCGGGCCCGATCCCCAAATCTCAGCGAAAAAGCTGCAGATTTGCAGGAATTTTTCCTTTCCAGCGTGGGCTGTAGGCAAAAGCATGTACTTTTGCAGGCTTTCTAGCTAGCGATGCACTATTTTGATGCCGCCAGCGGTATGGTGAGCTTTTGCAGGTTTTCTGCGTATGGGCAACAGCTAGTGTTTCTAGTGTTTAAGCGGTCTCTAAAGCACCGTTTACCGTTTGTATAAATCAATTGGTTTAACGCTTCACAGGAACCATATACTAGCAACTGCGTTTCTCCGAATTCTTCAAAACCCTCCAGTCTACTCAACTCACAACAGTTGCACCTCCATCCCGGAAGTTAAAGCGTCTATGCCACATGCGCCAAATCTTATATTTTCTTGCCTGCAATGCTTCAGGCGGCTCCGGCACGATTGAACTCCGCGCATTGGAGGCGCGCACGGACTCGCACCGTCGGCCCTTTCCCACTTCGGGCAGCGTAGCGTCCGTTCTTTCCCGATGCGGTGTGGCTAAGGCTGCCGCCGCGGCGCTCATCGTCGTCAATCCCGCGGATATGGCTCCGAACCGATCGCATGAATGTTCATAAATCTTGACATTTTACAGTTGTAAGCGTTTACTATTCGATTAAACTAAACTTTGAGGCTCGAGCGAGCCATCATCTTAATGAAGGAGGAATATGATTGATGAAAAGATTGTATTGGAGGTGCTTGTACGCAGTGCTCGCCTGCTTGCTGCTCACCGCGTTTTGGGCAGGGGTTCAACCTGTCCCGGCCAGCGCAGCCAGCGTCAGCATCAGCAATGGGATCGACTGGAAAGATACGTCGGGGAACCCGATCGAGGCGTACAGCGGCAATATTTTAAAAGTAGGTTCGACTTATTACTGGTACGGCGAAAAGCACTCCAACGGCACTTTCGACAAAGTCAACGTCTACACCTCGACAGACTTGAAAAACTGGACGTTCGGCAACAGCATCCTGACCAAAAATTCCGCATCGGAACTAAATTCAAGCAAAATCGAACGGCCAAAAGTCATCTATAATGCTTCGACCGGCAAATACGTGCTGTGGATGCATTACGAGAACGGAACAGACTACTCTCTCGCCCGCGTGGCCGTCGCTACGAGCAGCACGCCTGACGGCAACTTTACGTATCAGGGAAGCTTTCGGCCGCTGAATTACGAATCCCGCGATATGACCGTGTTTGCCGATACCGACGGCAGCGCCTACCTGATCACCGCCTCCAAAAAGAACGGCGGAGCCAACGACACCATGGCTATCTTCCAACTGAGCAGCGATTATACGAGCGTGCAGTCTTTTGTCGGATGGGTATATGAAAATGGCTACCGGGAAGCGCCCGCCGTCGTGAAAAAGAACAACAAATACTATTTGTTCACCTCGCAAGCTTCCGGTTGGTACCCGAATCAGGGCGGCTACTCGACCGCCAGTTCAATGACCGGAACCTGGTCGGCGCTCTCGCCGTTCGGCGATCCCGCTGCTTACAGCTCGCAAATTCATTCGATCCTGACGGTAACGGGAAGCTCCTCCACCTCCTACATCTATATGGCCGACCGCTGGAACCCGCTCAACCTGAGCGATCATCACTACATCTGGCTGCCGCTCTCGCTGAACGATGCGAGCGGAACCGCTTCGCTGGACTGGTACAGCAGCTGGAGCCTGGATGCCGGCACGGGAACCGTGACGCTGCCCTCCTTGGTCAACCACGCGTTGGGCAAAACGGCTACCGCCAGCTCGACCGCTTCCTCCTCGTCTCCGGGCAATGCCAACGACGGAAATGCGCAAAGCTCATGGGCCGCTTCCAGCAGCACATGGCCGGCCTGGTGGCAGGTCGATTTCGGAGCGCCCAAAACGATTACGGAAGTGGACATTTCATGGTTTATGTACAAAGGCTCCGAAGGCTATTACAAGTACAAAATCGAAGTCAGCAACGACGGCGTCAACTACGCGGCCATCGACCGCACAAGCAACACGACGTACGGCTTTACGACCGATGCTGTGCATTTTACGGCGCGCTACGTGCGGATCAACCTCGTGAACGCCGTCCTGTGGAACAATCCGAACAACTGGTACACCCCGACGTTGTACGAAGTCCGCCTGTTCGGACCTTCCAACCCGGACGCCACAGGCTACAGCAGATTCGAGTCGAACAATTACGCAGGATATTATTTCAGACACTACAACTTAGCCCTCCGCATCGACCAGAACGTATCCCCGGCGCTGGATTCGCAGTTCCGCGTCGAACCGGGTCTGGCCAATGCGTCAAGCGTTTCGCTGGAATCGATCAACTATCCCGGCTACTTTATCAAACGAAACGCGAGCAACCAAATCGTCCTCCAACAATACGACGGCACCGACGCATTCAAACAGGACGCCACCTTCAACCTCGCGGCCGGCTGGGCGGACAGCTCGCAAATATCGCTCGAATCCTACAACCAACCCGGATATTACATGCGCCATTACAACTATGCGCTGCGGCTCGATCCGATCGGTTCATCAAGCACTGCAACGGATAAAAGTGATGCCACCTTCAAACGCTACAATTACTGAATGACTGATTGACAAAAGAAGCCTGTCCACAGTCTCCCCGCGGTACGGAGAGCTTGGGCAGGCTTTTGCTGGTAGAACGATCCGAAAATTAATCCTTCCGCTTGTCATATCACTACGATCAAATAACGGATGGCCTATTCAAATTCAAAATGTCAACATCCGATTCTTCCAATAAATCTTCTAATGCCTCGCTCCCGTTTTGTTCCGCGTAAACATACTCTTCTTCCGATATCGGTATAGCTTGCAACCAAGAGACATGTTTATCTTCAAAATCAAATGGAGTGAGGTTTTCGCCCCATAAGAATGGACTTACAAACATAACATGCTTCATATTTAACTCAGGGTAATACATTTTTATGACATTCGGATAAATTGCACCAGGGGAACAAGAATATCCTGAATTAATTATATTAAAAGCACATGTACTAAGTAGGTTTCCAAATAATACATATTCATCCATACATGTTCCAATGAACTCAACTCTTAATGACTTGCTTTCTACTGCGTATCCAATATCATAATTATTTAAGCCTATTGTAGCAAATGTAGTTTCATATTCATTAGGGTTATTATCCATAATCACAATATCAATAATGCTTTCTTTTTTATCATCATAAAATCTTGATATTTTTGGGCGACCACCGTTTAAATCAGCTAAAAATTTTGCAATTTCCTTCATTTGATTTGTAACTTCCACTTTTCATCATCCTTTTATGGTCCGAAATATAAATCCGATGGGTCTTCACCCTCATGTTAACGGTATCTCTTGATGCCTTGTCCCCATACTCAACACTATAGGTTACTTCAGTATCAGGAAGTTCATTAGCAAGTAGTTCTTTACAATTATGACCACCAAGAACACAAGGTTCTCTCTCAGTATAAACACGTTTGACTATATATGTCTGCCCATTTTTTTCTGCAGCAATTTTATCCTCAATCAAAACCATTTCGGAATGAACATTTTTCTCTTCTATTTTTCCACTCGGTCTTACTACTGGTCGCCTTGTGCTTTCAAAAACTTTCAGAGTAGTAACACCATCTATTTCAATTTCCGCTACAACAAGATTTCTCAAATCGAAAGCTTTATTTTCAATTCGATATTTTTTCGCCATGGAACTTAAATCTGTTTCACCGTACCCAACTTGTTTTAGGATTTTAGCATCAGGTTCACCCGTCCCCATAAAAAGAAAACGGACTGAAATATAATAAGATATTTGTTAAAATAGATATGTTGCTTATTAACACTCGGAGGAACTAAAAGTGGAAACAATTAAACAGCATCGGTGGAATTTATGTCAAATGGAAGCCATTAAATTACAACAGGAATTAGCCCGAAAAGTTATTAAAGAAGATTTGTTCGATCAAATCCGCTATGTTGCGGGAGTAGACGTTGCTTATAGCAAAACCAATGACAAATTAATTGCAGCAATTGTCATTTTAGAATCAGATTCATTGAAATTAGTAGAGTCAGTTGTTATTGAAGATACAGTTCAATTCCCATATATCCCGGGATTGTTTTCATTCAGAGAACTTCCTCCAATTATCAAAGCATTTGAAAAGATAAATGTCGTTTGCGATGGACAAGGGCTTGCCCACCCTAGACGGTTTGGTTTAGCCTGTCATTTAGGGGTTCTTTATGATATTCCTACAATTGGATGTGGGAAAACTAAGCTGTTAGGTCATTTTATAGAACCTGATCAAAATAGAGGGGACCGGTCACCATTAGTTGATAACAATGAAATCATCGGAAATGTATTAAGAATACAGATGAATATTAAACCCATCTTTGTTTCAATCGGTCATCGTATATCCTTAGACACTGCCTGCGAATTGATACTCAGATTGTCACCGAAATATCGGTTGCCAGAAACGACTCGACAAGCAGATCATATCGTGAAAAAAACTTTGTCACTTAACAAAAATTCACTTAATTAAATAAAAGATGGGCGAAGGTCGCCCATCTGATGCCAGTGCCCCATCTAGGCAACTTTAACCCGCTTTTGTGACTAAATTCAGGTTAATATTAACTGATGGGACACTAGCCTATTATTTAATTCAGCTAAGTAATTCTCAAATTCCCACTCGTCCTTACAAAAAAAGCTTTGAAAGTTCCCTGCATTCCATTCTTTATTTTTTTTCCTCCAGCTTTTCAGCCCTTGTATCATACTTTTCAATCATTTTTTTTTCAAATTCACTAGGCTCTGTTTTTTCAGTGACTAATTCTCCTTCTTTACTCCATTCTCTATATGCTACACAAAATCCATATTTGTATTCCTCTTTTGATTTTATGTTACCATTCTCAAACCAAGTGATTTTTTTCCCAGAAATAACCCCATTGCTCATTTGTTGAAAACTCGCAACTTTACCATTTTCATAATAATTAATATAATCTCCATCAGATATACCATTTTTGTAGTATGCATAATATGATAGATTACCATTTTTATACCTTTCATACAGTAGACCTGATATAGGTTCCCCCCTTCTTTTAGGGGTTTGTCAAAAACTTCTTGCCCGTGTACCCCAGAAAAACAAACGTCCCCAGTGAATTCTATGCCTTTAGATAGTACAAATTCCACAGGCAAAATGTCGATATCTTCCACTTGTATACCCTCCTCTAATTACCGCTATTTTTATAAATCAGAAAGGATAGGAAAACCTTTTAAAATATAATTGCAATGTGGGCAAGTATGAAACGGAATATCGGTTACAGGCAATAGGTATCTCCATTGATGACGTCTTCCTTGAAATCCCGCTTTACGCCTTCCCAGACTCCCGCCAGTGTTCTCAGCAGCTCATCTCGATGCTCCTTGTTGGAATAGTATTTGCCTACATAAACGATGGGGTTCGCGACAAACTCCAAGGCCTCTAGAGGATTCTTTACGGCAAAATCCAATTCCTTATATAACAAGTCTGCTAACCCCAGGACGGTTTCCTCTACAACCGTGCCGATGCCTGCCAGGATGCCGGCGCTCATCGGATCAAATTCCTTGTACGCTTCCCATACTTTCTTGATGGGTCCGAAAAGCGCACCGGATGTCGCGCCGCTCATCAACTCCCGGAACGCATCGGCGGGGGAATAATCGCTAAAGTCGCTCACTTCCCCTCGCTGGATATCCGAGGCTGCTTTCGCTCCTACTGCGACGGCTCCCGCTGCCATCACGCCGGCTGCCACGGCTCCGATTACCACCGCGCCAGCTCCTAACGTCGCTACGGTAACTGCCGCAACTACCGCTACTACGGCCACAACCGCCAGTGCGCCCAACACGTTGCCCGCCAGCTTCCCCCAGCTAAACTTCTTTTTCTCCGGCGGCGGGGGCGGAGGCGGAGGCGTTCCTTGCTTCGGCTCGTCGTCAAATGGCGCATACGAGGTGCGGTCTCATAGACTCAGCCGCCCTACTCATTCGGTAATGGTTGGGGTATATTCATCAACAACCGAGACAGGGCCAAGCGCCAAAAAACCTCTATACGACGGTTAACTCCTTTGTAGCATTATTGGTCATTTTGTACAATCTTGTTGTTGGGCTTGTAAATAGGTTCACACAAAAACCTTGACAGACCCATGTAGAATGCTCAATTAACAACTTATAGTGATATTTTCAAAAGATTTAATCTTTTGGTCCAAATTTTTATTTTTTACATTTATTTTATAAATATGCGGTTTATAATACTTGTATTGCTTATTCTCTTCATCGTAAGGAGCTTCTTTCTCAATTATTTCAACTTCTTCTGCACCAATAAAGCATGAAATAACATCAGCAAATAAAGATAGTATCTCAACATGTGAGAGATTACGTAAATTCCCCTCATATACAACATTTCCAAAAGTATCACTTGTTGTATATGTACCTTTTGTATTTTCATCAATAAACATTATCTCTTCATCGTTAACAAAAATTGATGTTTGATTTCCATTGAAACTAATAAACAAATCTTGTTTCTCTCCATCAAAACATATAAATTGAATTGGTGTACTTGAGGTTATTTCAATCTCTCTATCATCATCAGACAATGTTCTTATAGCTACAGCTGGATTATTTTCAAATTTAGTTATAAGATATTTCCAAAGTTCTTCATTAGAAAATTGCATAGACACCTTTGAACCATAATTCACTTCTTCTTGCATTAATCAAACACCGTCCCTTTTATAAACTGATTTACTGGAAACTTTGTCTGGCATCTAGTACATACTGCAATAACTTCTCCTGTCCTTGGTCTAATTGCAGAAGTCATTATAATATTCGCATTACTAGGCGGAATAAACTTACTAATTACTAAATCCTCTGCACAGATAGCATGCCCTTTATATATTATACTATTTTTAGAACCTACTATTACTTCTCCTGTTCTTAAATCCACACCTGCAACTACTGTTGTAAACTTACTTTGCTGGGTTTTACTTAATGCTTGTATTCTTGCTACCTCAGCATCTCTAGCCGCTGTAGCTTTAGCAAGATAATTATCAATTTTTTGATAGTACTCATCTGGTAAAAACGGCTCTTTAGCAAAATCATCGATTTTACCCGTCCCCTCAGTCGCCTTACCCGAATGAGGTTCACCATTACCGGGGTCCTTCCACGCACTGCGGGTCGCAGCCTTTGCCGCAGCTTGCGCTGCTTCGCTCTCGATCTTCATGACGCCCGATGCAATGGCTTTTTCCGTTTGACTGGCAATTTCTCGGAAACCCTCGTGAAAGGTCACCAAGGGCAAAAGCATCTTCCCTACAGATGAATCGCTGCTTTATCCTGAGCGTATCCAGGGGCTTGAGGCGGAGGTGCAGGCCTGGTAGGCTGATGTCGGGAGCGAAAAAGGCCCTTGGGCCACTTCGCCCATCGCGGGGAGCATCAGGCCCGCCAGAGGTTCCGGGTCAAGCCGCGACACTATCGTTTGCTAGTTTTGAAAATACTCAGTTGACTTCTGGCAAAGTAAATATCGGTGCATCCCTGACAATAGTTGCGAATGATTTCAAAAAACTGCAAGAAAACGAAGCTAATAAAAAGCAGGTCAATCATGGTGTACCTGACCATAATCAACCTGCGCCTTGTATCGCAATAGCGTTATTTAGGTTACAAATTCAAGCGTTGATGTGCGTACAAACAAAATAGAGAAATCTTTATACGGGTATTGCATGGGTTAGATGTCTTCATGGTTAAATGATAGGTTCATTCGGCACTGGTACGGTCGTTGTAAATGTACTTACATAAATATAAATTTTTACAGCCCCGTAATTAATTCTGTGTCTATTTCTTGACTGAGGTCAATTACTAGTGTATTGACACTAGTTTGTAATCCCTGTTTGTAATCAATAATTTATAATCCTGCCTATCCCAAAACCCGTCTTCATTGTTAATGCTTAAAATACCATTAATTCTATATAAACATTCATTATCATTAAACAAAAACAATACATTAACTTTTGTTAAGTCAATAATACTAAATACCAATACAAGAATGTTTGTAATTGCCTTAACACTATCGTAATCATTCCCTAATCGAAGGTTTAGATTTTGTTTATAGTAAAAATCATCAGAAAGAAACTCTGACTCATACCCAAATGGGTTACTTGATGTATCAATCAACGAAAGTGAAAAACCAAGTATATTTAATATCTCATCTACTCGAAATCCTTTTGACAAATTAGTTACTTTTGTACAAGTGACGCCCATTTCCTCTAGTTGGTTCAAAATTATCTCTTTAGTTAAAAACGCTTCTTCTAACTTTAAAGAACATTCAATTGCCAATATATAGTCCCCCTCATATCATGGATATATGTGAGTTATGTTTCCATCTTTTATTGCTATTATTTCTTCAAGTCCCTCAGCAGGCCAGTCTAAAAATTGTTTTTTTAATGCTTCAACATCTCCAACCCAATCATCTAAATTTAATACAAATCGATTTGCTTGTCCTTCAGCTAATTTTTCTTCCACTATTTTTGACCATATATTTCTCGGCGACTTTTTCCCTTTCGGTGAAAAACAGTCAAACACATTCCCCTCAATTAAATAATCTGGGTTTTTAGTCTGTCCAGGTATCTTAGGGCTTTGCTCAATGTCATATCCATTTTCCGCTAAGGTTTTTGCTGCTTCATTTTCTCGTGTACGTCCTCTTACAGTTTCTAAATCGTCCTGAGGTCGAATTTTTGCTGGATTTCCCTTTGGAACAGCATTCGGATCTGGAGAATTATTAGGTTTAGCTAGTCTAGCCCCATTAGTACTCGAACCAACATCACCCGTCCCCCTAGAGCCTGAACCACCTCCACCCTTTCCATGGCTGACTGAATCTCCCTCGCTTTTCATATAATTCGATATTTTCCCCGTTGCTTCCTGGAAGAGTTCCCTTAACGTTGTTGTTTCAGGTATACCTCCAAGCACTCCTGCCTTCTGCGGCGCAAACGGGTTAATAAATTCTGCATCCAAAATCTTATTCATATCCTGGGTAAGCTTTGCGTAACTTTTACCTAGGGTTGTGCCCTCTTTACTCAGCAATTGTGCAAACTGATCGGATTTTGCGCTTATACTTGCAACCTCTGTCACCTGCACCGACTTCGTGCCACTCAGCACCAACTTTTCAGCTTGCATCGCCCTGGATGCTGCTCCTGCCTCGCCACCGACGAAAAAGGAGGCTATGGTAAGTACCAATTCCGTTCCATATTTGCTTCGACTATAGGTATCTCCATTTATGACGTCTTCCTTGACATCCCGCTTTACGCCTTCCCAGACTCCCGCCAGTGTTCTCAGCAGCTCATCTCGATGCTCCTTGTTGGAATAGTATTTGCCTACATAAACGATGGGGTTCGCGACAAACTCCAAGGCCTCCAGAGGATTCTTTACGGCAAAATCCAATTCCTTATATAACAAGTCTGCCAATCCCAGAACGGTTTCCTCTACAACCGTGCCGATGCCTGCCAGGATGCCAGCGCTCATCGGATCAAATTCCTTGTACGCTTCCCATGCTTTCTTGATGGGTCCGAAAAGCGCACCGGATGCCGCGCCGCTCATCAATTCCCGGAACGCATCGGCGGGGGAATACTCGCTAAAGTCGCTCACTTCCCCTCGCTGAACATCCGAGACGGCTTTCGCTCCTACTGCGACGGCTCCCGCTGCCATCACGCCGGCTGCCACGGCTCCGATCACCACCGCTCCGGCTCCTAACGTCGCTACGGTAACCGCCGCAACTACCGCTACCACGGCCACAACAGCGAGTGCGCCCAACACGTTGCCCGCCAGCTTCCCCCAGCTAAACTTCTTTTTCTCCGGCGGCGGGGGCGGTGGAGGAGGCGTCCCTTGCTTCGGCTCGTCGTCAAACGGCGCATACGAGGTGCGGTCTCTTCCTTCCGCTCTTACGTTCGCTCCGAGAAAGTGGTACTCGCTCTCGATCGAGAAGCCGCTTTGCGCGCTCAGCTTCTTCGCCATGAGCTGACTCTGCGCGTAGATGACCACACGCTTGGGCGTGTAAAGCGAGATGTCCGCCTTCGCGTTTAGCGTCAGCTTCTTGTGGCTCGTCATCGTCACGCCCACCGCGTCGTCGAAGCTCAGCTTCAGCGGCTCTTTGCTCCCGCCCGTCAGGTTGATCGCTGTCGGTGTCAGCTCCAGTTCGCTCCCGTGCTCCGTCCCGAAGTAGCGTTTGCTCGGGTCGCCTGTTTTGGCGCAGCTGCCGCCATTGGTGCGCACCGCCCCTACGACGATCGCCTGCTTTCCCTCGGCATCGGGAATGTACAGACTCGCGCGAGTCCCCGCCTTCGGCATGCAGTACATGGCGCTGCCGGTTGCCGGTGCGAACGGGAACCAATGCGCCTTGTCCTTCGGCTGCTCGCGGTCCACGCTCAGATGCAGCTTCACCTGCTCGCCCTTGACCTCCAGCACTTCCCCTTCCAGCGAGATGCCCGTCAACTTCTCGTTGTAGATAGGGCTCCTGCGAATCCCCTCTGCCCGTGACAAACGGTACGTGTACACGAACTGTCCGCGATTCATGCGACCGGTAACTTCGCCGACCACCATCCGTTTGCCTCGGAATTCAAGCTCATCCCCTAGGGACAAGCGCTCCATGCTGTCTACCTCATAATAAAAGA
>NZ_JBZYAO010000048.1:0-59088 GCF_059820445.1 Paenibacillus sp. sgz302190 | reverse complement strand
CATAGTGAAGGATCGCTCTTTCAAACGGAACAAACAGACAAAAGCTAACAAATTCACGAAGACCAAGCGGCGGGGGCTATAACCGCTTAACCTGACAACATTGCCGTGGGAGTGGGCCCGCCGGAGGGGCGCCGCGAGCCCGGCCGCATCCAATGAACCTCACGCCATGTCCGGTTATTTCGGTACTCATGTGTAAAGCAGCTGTTGCCGAGCACTGCGACTTCCCGATTCTGATATCCGACTTCCGCCAATCCAAGCACAAAGCTTCCTTTGCGAATTTGCCGTATAGCTTTCGATTAGCGTCGGTCGGCTTGCAGTAAAGTCCGATCTCACCCACCGGTTCCTGCAATTCCCGTTCGTGCTCAACCAAAGCAGCCATCGCTTCCAACAGCATCCTCCCATTGCGGAATTCGGCCTCCAGATAGAGAAGTTGTACTTCAAGTTACTTTAACGGATGAGACTACTACAGAAACTGAAAAGAAAGCGCTTTATGTCAGGTTTCATTGACATTTTCCAAGCTGTAAAGGCATAGCCATGGGAGAGAGGGACAAGCGCGAGCGGGCGCCGTTGTGCGCGGTAGGGGGGCCGCGCCGCCGCGCCGTAGGGCAGCATCGCACGGAGTACGAAGCGAATGCCGCCGGGCGCGGGAGGTGCGCCCACGAGCGCCGCCGTCGCGCCGTAGGACAGCGTAGCACGGAGCGCGAAGCGAGCGCCGATGGGCGGCCCTGCGCAGAAAGCCTGCAAAAGTACAGTTTTTGCTCGGATGATACTCTGGAAATGGAAAATTCCTGCAAATGTGCAGGCTTTTCACCGCGAACACGGGCTCAGATTCATTTTCATCGAAAATTCCTGCACAATCGCAGGCTTTTCGCCCAAATGAACCATTTTTACGGAAAAAAACTGCACTTTTGCAGGTTTTCACTCTGACAAGCCGCCCTGTAGCCCCTTACTTTAGTGTCGTAACCCGTACAGGAGAGTAGTGGGTTGAGGAAGGGCGGCTGCCTCCCCCACTGCTTCCTCTAGCGCGTCACTTTATCGACAATCTGGTTTTTGCAGGTTTTCAACGCTTTAGTGGGGATGCGCCTCTCTAGTGTACGTCCCTCAACAGTTTGCACTTTATACGAAAATAGAACGCAGCAGCCTGATTATTTTCATTCAGTGGTACGACGTACATGGGGGTTATGGGGGGAGCAGCTTACGAAAATAGAACGTTGTAGCCTGCTTATTTTCATTCAGTGGGCGACGTTCACAGCGTCAAGGGAGTTTTTGCAGCTTACGAAGATAAAACGCAGTTGACCTGACTATTTTCATTCTGTGGTGTAACGTCGACGGGGTCATGAGACTTGTTGCAGGTTGTCCGGGTTGATCGTTTTGTGAGTTGTCCGGCTTCATGGCTTTCGCAGGTTTCTGCGCTGCGCTGTGCTGAGCTTGCTGGAGTCGCGCACCGTTTCCTTCAACTCCCCGCGGAGCCATGCAAATTTTTGCCGCCGCTGAGTTTCCACGGTAATTTCTTTTATGTTGCTCGGGAAACGAGCGCCTGTGCATGATGTCGTAAATTTATACGTCAATGTCGTTAAATTGAACTAAAAATAAAGCGAATACTGTGCTACATTTAGCAGAGGATGTCTAAATTTTATACATGGAGGAGCGATTGCGATGACTCTGCGTATTGGCAAAATCAGCTATTGGCACGTACATGCATGGGATTATACGAAGCAAGCCCAGGAGCATCCGGATACGGAAATTACCGGAGTGTGGGACGAAGATCCGGTCCGCGGCAAGGAAGCGGCCGACCGGCAGGGGGTGCCGTTCTTCGCATCGCTCGACGAGCTGTTGTCCAGCGGCATCGACGCGGTCATTGTCGACGCGCCGACAAACCGGCACAGCGAAGTTATGTTGGCGGCGGCGAGAGCGGGCAAGCACATTTTCACGGAAAAGGTGCTGGCGCCCACCCTGCGCGAAGCGAATGAAATTGTAGCCGCGGCTGACAGCAGCGGCGTGAAGTTGACCGTCTCGCTGCCGCGCCTTAACGACGGATATACGCTGGCGATCCGCGATATTTTGGCGCAGGGGCTGCTCGGAGACGTTACGCTCGTGCGTGCGCGGCTGTCGCATAACGGGGCGACGGCCGGCTGGCTGCCGGAACATTTTTTTAATGCGGAACAGTGCTGTGGAGGCGCTTTAATCGATCTCGGCTGCCATCCGATGTACCTGACGCGCCTGTTTCTGGGCGAGGCTCCCGTCGATATTACGGCGCGGTTCGGCTATGTGACCGGCAAGCAGGTGGAGGACAACGCGGTTGCGATGCTTTCGACCGGGTCCGGCGCGCTGGGGATCGTCGAAGCGGGGTTTGTGAACAGTCAATCGCCTTTTACTATCGAGATTCACGGCACCGAAGGCACTTTGCTGTACGGAACGCCGGAGAACAAGCTGTTGCTGAGAACGGGCGGCACAGGCGGGCGGTTCTCGGATGCGTGGCATGAGGTTCCTCTCCCCGACAGAAGGGCAAGCGCTTTCGAACAATGGGTGGAGCACATCCGCAGCGGTACGTCGGCCGAAGAAAATATTCGTCTGGCCGTGGAGCTGACCAAGCTGATGGAGGCGTCTAACCGGTCGGCACGCGAGAACCGCGCTGTCCGACTGGATGAGCTCCAAGGCTGACAAGGAGGAAGCCGGTTTGCACACTGGAATCTCTTACGAAGCGATGCGGGAGCGCCAGGACGCTTTGGAGCGACTCGATCTTACCGTTCGTTGGGGGCATTACGAGATCAGGGTGCTCCGGTTTCATCTGACCTCCTTTGCTCCCGGGAAGACGGTAGCTTTTCACAAGCATTCCGAGTTCGAGTTCCATTTTATCCCGCGCGGCAAAGGGAAAGTGATCCTCGTCGACCGGTGTTTCGACCTGACGGGCGGGCAGTTTTATTTGACGGGTCCGGGCGTCATGCATTTTCAGGAAGCGGACGCGCAGGAAGCGATGGATGAGCTGTGCTTGCATATCGATATCGTCGACAGGAGCTCGGTGTATGCGAACGCGAGCGAATACGGGGCGGACCCCTGGGAGATTGCCGAAGCGAAAAACTGCGTGGACCAGCTGCAGGGCGCACCGCTTGCCCCGGCCGAGGACATGTACGAAGCGATGCCGTTCTTCCTGGAGGCGTACACCGCATGCTGCGAAAATGTTCTCGGCTCGTACACGACGATCAAGCAGTGCATCGTGCAAATTTTGCTCCGCGCGGCCCGCGCCTATGGAGCCGACCGCGCCCGGCCCGAGCTTCCTTCCCGCGATTTGAGCGTCAACCGCTACCGGTTTGCACTGCAATACATCCGCGCGAACTATGCGGGGACGTTGACTCTGGAGGATGTCGCCGAGAAGCTGAACATCAGCTCGCGTCAACTGCAGCGCATTCTCAAGGCGCACCACGGCGAGCGCACTTTTGTAGGCATCGTGGAAGATGTCAGGCTTGAAGCCGTATGCCGGAAGCTGGAGGAAAGCGAGCTGTCGATCGACAAAATCGCCATGCTCGAAGGTTTTGCAAACGCGAATTATTTGCACACGGTATTTCGCAAACGTTTCGGCATTACGCCCCAGGAATACCGTATGCGCAACGGGCACGGGGTCTGACCATGACGGCCTGCCTTGCAGCACTGTACGGCGGGTTGGTGGAGGATGTGAGTTGCGGCACTGTACGGCGGATCGATGGAGGATGTGGGTTGCAGCACTGCTCGGCGGATCGATGGGGGAAGTGGGTTGCAGTGCCGCCCGGCGGGTCGGTGGAGGATGTGGGTTGCAGCACTGCCCGGCGGATCGGTGGAGGATGTGGGTTGCAGTGCTGCCCGGCGGGTCGGTGGAGGATGTGGGTTGCAGCACTGCCCGGCGGATCGGTGGAAGATGTGCGTTGAAGCGCTGCAACGCGCTCCGGGAGAGACGTGCGCACAGAAAGCTTAACATTTTAAAAGGAGGAGTCAACGATGACACGAGTGTATCGGATAGGCATTATCGGCTGCGGAGGTATCGCGAACGGCAAGCATTTGCCGAGCCTGAGCAAGCTGCAAAACGTCGTGATCGCGGCATTTTGCGATATTGTAAGGGAAAGGGCCGAGGAAGCGGCCAAAACGTACGGCCCGGAAGCCGCGAAGGTTTATACGGATTATGCGGAATTGCTGCAGGACGAAACTATCGATATCGTACATGTATGCACGCCGAACGATTCCCATGCGGATATTACGATTGCGGCGCTGGAAGCGGGCAAGCACGTCATGTGCGAAAAGCCGATGGCCAAAACCGCCGCAGACGCGAAGCGGATGGCGGAAGCCGCCCGCCGTACCGGCAAAAAGCTGACGATCGGCTACAACAATCGTTTTCGCCCGGACAGCCAGCACCTGAAGGAGCTTTGCGCCGCCGGGGAGCTGGGCGATATTTATTACGCCAAAGCTCACGCGATCCGCAGACGTGCGGTGCCGACCTGGGGCGTTTTTCTGGATGAAGAGAAGCAGGGAGGGGGTCCGCTTATCGATATCGGCACACATGCGCTCGATCTGACATTGTGGATGATGGACAATTACAAGCCTCGGGTCGTGCTGGGCACCGCATACCACAAGTTATCGCAGCGCGAGAATGCAGCTAACGCCTGGGGGCCGTGGGACCCTGCCAAGTTCACGGTGGAAGATTCCGCATTCGGCATGGTCGTGATGGAGAACGGCGCGAGCATCGTGATCGAATCGAGCTGGGCGCTGAACTCGCTTGAAGTCGACGAAGCCAAGTGCACGCTGTGCGGCACGGAAGGCGGCGCCGATATGAAGGGCGGCCTGAGCATCAACGGCGAAAAGAACAGCCGTTTGTTTACGACGGAGGTGGAGATGAACGCCGGCGGCGTCGCGTTTTACGACGGGGCCAAGGATAGCGCGCCCGATCTGGAGATGAGGCTGTGGCTGGACGCGATCGACAACGACCGGGAACCGGTGGTCACCCCGGAGCAGGCATACGTCGTATCGCAAATTCTTGAAGCGCTGTACGAATCGTCCCGCACAGGGCAGGCGGTTTATTTCAACCAATAAGACCGGGGCCGTTCGGGCCCGAAGGCGAAGTTCGTTTGTGATCGACCGACCGCCGCCATGCAGCGCAGCACCGCGCGCTGTGAGCTGCGCGAAGTCCGTCAAGCGGGCTGCGTTTTTGGGCTCTTTTTTATGATTTGACAAATTCGTAAACCAGGCTGTTGCTTAAGCTTGGCGTATAGTACCGCCCGGTATGGACGAAGCGCAGCAGAGGCTGATGCCTGTCCGACAACGACAGGACGATCGCCGGCTCGCTGTTGTGAATGCGGATCGTGCAGCCGGGCAAATACCGGGGAATCGTGCGGACAGCGGCGGCTACGACGGTGGCGTGATAGCAGGTGCTTTGAAAAGCCTGGACGATATCGAGTGCTTCCGCGTACATGGAGCGGCACGTCTCGGCAAACTTTTCAAACAGGTTCGCGATTCCGCATATTTGCGGCTGCTCCCCAAACGCTTCCCCGCGCAGCTCCTGCGGGTAACCGGTTCCATTCAAAGCCTCGTGATGCTGAAGCGCTATCATTGCCGACATTGCGCTTATTTCCGGGTGCCCCTGCAGCATCTCGTAACCCGCCTGCGGGTGCTCTCTGCGGCTCGCGGCCCGCTCTTTGCCGATGTCGTGCAGCAGCCCTCCGACGCCGAGCTCGAACAGTTGCCGGCTCGTATACGGAAACCGCAAGCCGATTTGCAGCGACCACAGCGCGACGTTGACCGCGTGGGCGTATAGCCGTAAGCGCTCCGGCACGGAACCGGAGGGCAGAGGGACGATCACTTTTTTTTTCGCGCACATGTTTAGCATGGCTGTCACGATTTCTTCGATCTTTTGCATGTCCAGCCGCCCGCCGGCGGCCGTCTTGTAAATGTCGCGCGTTTGACGAACCCAATCTATCCAGACGGGCGAAGCGATCAATTCGGGAAAACGTACTTCCCGGGTCATTTCATCCTCGACTACAATTTTTTCAATCCGCAGCTCGGTTAATTGCCGCAAAAGGCAGCAGTCGAGCTGCTCGCCGGATGCGTACAGGCACGTTCCGTTTTCATCGAATACGGGACGCACAAGCCGGCAGATGCCGGGGGCGATTTCGTTCAGGTTCACGATGTGCATGGGGCCGTCTCCTCGTTGTTATTTTGCAGCAGCTCGGCGATAAAGCCGGGCAGTTGATCTTCGGGCAGCGGACGGCTCAACAAATAGCCTTGAGCGATATCGCAATTTAATTTTTTCAGCTCCGACAGCTGTTCGTCCGTTTCAAGCCCTTCCGCGACGACCACATAATCCAGTTGTTTGGCGAGCTGGACGATGGACTGCATAATGATCGATTCGCGCGGATTTACAACGTCCTGGGTGAAGGAACGGTCGATTTTCAAGGTGTGGAGGGGCAACCGTTTCAAATAATTGAGCGAGGAATAGCCTGTGCCGAAGTCGTCGAGCGCAAGCAGGACGCCGATCGTTTCCAACAGGCGGAGCTGCCGCTCGGCGAATTCGAACGAGGAAATCAGCATGCTTTCCGTAATTTCCAGCTCGATCGATTGCGGCTGAAGACCGGCGTTTTGAAGAATATGGTTCACTTCGCCGGGAAAAGAGCTATCGGACAGCTGCGCGGCGGAAATGTTGACCGACATCGTCGCGTCCGGGAACGAGCGGATAATTTGCAGATGGGCCGCGCACGCCTGTTCCAGCACCCATAAGCCGATCGGCTTGATGAGTCCCGTTTCTTCGGCAATGGGAATGAATTCGGCGGGCGGAATGAAGCCCATGACCGGATGCTTCCACCGGAGCAGTGCCTCAAAACCGCGCAGTTCGCCGGTAAGAAGATCGAACTGCGGCTGATAATGCAGAGAAAGCTGATCTTTGCGAAGCGCATGGTACAGCGCGTCTTGAAGCTTGTACCGCTGAAGCAAAGCCGCTTCGGAAGGGACCGCGGCCGGTATTCCGCCTTTTTGCCGAAAGGCTTGCAGCGCCGATTCGATAAACGTTTCGGCTTCCTCGCCCTGATGCTTGAAGGTCGCCGTGTCGACAAAAAGGCAAAGAGGCATATGGTTGATCTTGTACGGCTTGGTGATGACGAGCCTGAGTTTGTCGGCATAAGCATCGATTCCGCGCTTAAGCTCCTGTTCCGTGAGGCACAGGATGAATTCCTGCTCTCCGACGAACACCGGACGCTCGTCCTGAAGGCGAAAGCTCATCTCCTGCAAAATGCGCCTGCGGAAGCCATGGCCGTAAACGGCGCCGATGGCGGACAGATTGTCCAGGCGAAGCGCGATGAAAGAAAACGGGATGCGCTTTCGAATCAGCCGCCGAACCTTGAGCTTAAGCCACTGCTTGTTCGGAAGCCCGCTTTCCGGGTCGATCAGCCTGGCCGTTTTGCGCTGCGACTCGGCTTGAATGAAGTGCATAATGGAGCATGCCGCCAGGGGATTGAGCAGCAGAATAGGGACCAGGGCTTCCGAAATGAGCAGCTTCGCCGAAGGCGGCGGCAGCAGGAAGACCCATCCCACATTGGCGCCCAGGACCGAGAGCCCGAACAACGTTGGAAACGCAAATTTGCCGGACGCGCCGTATTTCATATGGATCGTGCGGTACATAAGCCCGATGGCCGCTGCTGTAGCCGCCATCATGACGCCCGAGAACGCTCCGGCCCCTCCGAGCCACAGGCGGAATCCTCCGGTCAGCACGAAGCCGATGGCGGCAGCAAGGGCTCCGCCGTAAAAGCTTCCGAGCGCGACAAGGATGCTGCGCATATCCAGCATAACGCCATCCGCGAGATGAATCGGCATGTTCATCGACAGGAGAGCCGCGCAGCCGAAGATGCATCCGCAGACAGCGTGTTTGGCCCATTTTTTCCAATGGATGGCGAGGGGGAGCAGATGATTGACGAGAATGATGAATAAGGCGATATCGCCTAAATTTTTGAGCAGATTGAAGGCGATTTGTGAAGAGGACAATACGCGGACCTCCGATCGTTCGTTGGATGCTGTCCTCATTATGGAAAAAAAGTTTTTAGGAACTTGAGAGATGGATATTAGCAAAATATTAAATTATCCCGAAAAAAAGAGAAGTCCGCATTGGACTTCTCTTTTCATTGAATAAATTTGTAGCCGACTCCCCAGACCGTTTTAATATAACGGGGGGATTTGGGGTCTTCCTCGATTTTTTTTCGCAGATTGGTGACGTGGACGTCGATCGACCGGTCGTTAATGAACGAATCGATGCCGCGGATCGCGTTAATCAGCTCATCGCGGCTAAACACTTTTTCGGGCGATTTCACGAACAGCTTCATGATCTCGTATTCCGAATAAGTCGTTTCGATAGCCGTTCCGGCCATCATGATGACTCTGCGTTCCTCGTCCAAATAAATGGCGGCTTCTTTTTTCGCGGCGGGCTCGACGGCAGGAGGAGTGGGCATCATTTGCACTCTTCGCAGAACCGCTTGAATTCTCGCTTTCAGCTCCTGCATGCTGAAGGGCTTGCTGAGATAATCGTCCGCGCCGACTTGCAGAGCCTGAATGCGGGTATTGGTTTCATTTTTCATGGAAATAACGATGATCGGGGTTGCCGTTTGCGCCCGGATCGCCGAGCAAAGATCGATGTCCTGGGCATCCGGCAAAATCAAATCCAGCAAAATGATATCCGGCGTATATGTTTTTAATGAAGAAAAGCCCGCTTGCGCCGTATCGGCACGCTCTACAAGGTATCCCTCTTCTTCCAAATAAAGCCGCAGCATCTCGCCAATGATATTGTCATCCTCAATGATAAGGACCTTAACCAATGTGATTCCCCCCGTTTCATAAGACAGGTACGTTAAAAAACTGTTAGTTTTGCTCATATTTTGCTAACAATTTGCCTAGTATTCATTATATATTGACGAAATTTGTAAGTCTATTATTGTTTATGTCGTTTCATCCATAAGTTCGCAGTTTCGATTAATAATTCAATTTGATTTTTCAATTCCTGCATAAAAGGCTCGATCCGCTCTTCCTCTAGAAAAGCCTGCTCCAGTTCGCTGGCCGCCTGAAATACGCCGTGAGCGGACAAAGTGGCCGCAGCGCCCCGCAGCCTGTGCGTGATCCGCCCCGCCGAATCGCGGTCCTGCTCTTCCAGGGCCTGTTCGATCTCGGCCGAAATTCCCGAGCACTCGGCAATAAGCGCTTCCAGCAGCGTAATAAACAGCTCTTTTTTGCCGTCCAGCCGCCGTAAAGCTTCGTCCGCGTCCAGAGGCTGCCTGCTGGCGTGCTCCTGCCGTTCTTCCCGGGCTGCGGCGGCAAGGGGACGAGCGGAACGGTCCCACTGGCGGACCATCGAGATGAACTGCTCCGGATCGAGCGGTTTCATGATGATGCCGTTCATGCCCGCATCTAGGCAGGACTGATGCTGCTGCTTCGTCGTATCTGCCGTCAGCGCAAGAATCGGCAGGTCTTTGAACCTGGCGTCGGCGCGAATGCGCAGCGTCGTTTCGATGCCGTCCAGCTCCGGCATGTGCACATCCATCAATACAAGCTGGAAGGATGCTTCGTTCAAAGCCAGCAAAGCTTCATAACCGTTGTTGGCCGTAGTTACCGTGTAGCCTTGGCCGATCAGGATTTCGCGGCCGACGGTCTGGTTGATCAAGTGGTCTTCGACGAGCAGTATCGGCGTTCCCCGGCCCGCTTCGGGAACTTTCGGGCCAAGCAGGGCCGCATAGTCCTCAACCGGCGCGGAGAGCAGATGCTGGATCGAGTCGCGCAGATCGATGAGGCTGATCGGCTTGATCAAAATTCGATCCGGCCTGGACTCTTCCGGCAAAGCCTGGATGGCGTCCCGGCCGGCCAAAGAAGTGTAGACGAGCGTCCGCAGGTCTTTGCGGTCCGCTTCGCGCTTCATGCTTTGCCAAGTCTCTTCGCCGTGCATATCGCCGGCTTCCATATCGAGCATGAGCATATCCAGCGGCAGCTCATCCAGCAGCTGCATCGAGCGCTCCCACGAATCCGTTCCCGTCGCAGCGCATCCCAAAGTTTGCAGCAGCGCGATCAGATGCTCCCGCATTTGATCGTGGTCTTCGACAACGAGGACACGCTGCTGCAGGTGGACGGCCGGGTCTTTGGCCTCGTCTTTTTGCAATGGAAGCGTGAAGGTGAACAAGCTGCCTTGTCCTACTTCGCTTTCTACGTTCAGCGTGCCGTTCAGCCGCTCCAGGATGCTTTGGACAATGACGAGTCCGAGCCCGGTGCCGCTGTATTTCCGGCTTTTCGAGCCGTCGACCTGAACGAACGGCTGGAAGAGCTGGCGCAGCTGCTCCTGCGTCATGCCGACGCCGCTGTCCCGCACGGAGCCCTGCAGCCATACGGTGTCTCCGTCCTCCTCCAGCTTGCGGATGCGCAGCTCGATGAGGCCTTTTTCCGTAAATTTAACCGCATTGCTGGTCAGATTGAGCAAAATTTGATTCAGCCGGAACGGATCTCCGATATAGCGTTCGGACAGACAGCCATCGATATCGATAATCATATCGACCGGCTTATGCCCGAGCAGCACGCTCAATGTGCTGGACAGTTTTTGCACGGTTTCCCCGAGTGAGAACGGTACGGACTCCATGTTCATCTTGTTGGCTTCGATTTTGGAAAAATCCAAAATGTCGTTAATAATTTGCAGCAAGGATTGGGAAGAGGTGATGATTTTTTCCATATAATCGATTTGAATTTCGGATAAGCTGGATTTTCGCATCAGGTGGGAAAGGCCGATAATGCCGTTTAGAGGCGTGCGGATTTCGTGGCTCATCCGGGCCAGAAACATGCTTTTGGCCTGATTGGCCAGTTCGGCCTCTTCTTTGGCCTGGAGCACCTCGATCTGCATCTTTTTTTGTCCGGTCACATCGCGAACGATCGTGGAGTAATAAAAATCTTCCCCGGCCGTCGGATGAGCGACGATCGTCTGGTGTGTCGTCAGACGTTTCCCGGTAGATGTGATCACTTCGATTTCGTGCTCCCAATAGCCTTCTTGCTGCGCTTTCAGCAAGCCTTCGGTGAACTGCGCCATTTGATATGCGCTCATGTAGCTGTTGATGTTGGTGTCGAGCGGCTCCCGCTCGTTGATTTCGAACAGACGGATGCCCGCCTGGTTGATGAAAAACATATGGCCTTTCATATCGAAAGAGGCGATGCAATCGTGCGCGGAAGCCAGTATGCTGAGCAGGCGGTTGCGGGTTTCTACGCTTTCCTTGTCAACGGTGATGTCTTTTGCAATAAATACGAAGCCCTTGGGTGAATTGTCCTTATCGGTCATGATGGTGACATTGGCGTTGACGGGCAGACGTTCGCCGCTTTGCTTGATCCAGGTCCATTCTGTATCCGTTTCCAGATTGCGCAGCGCTTTGATCACAAGCACCGAGCAGTCGGCGGCGACTTTTTCCTTCAATTCCTCCGAATAGGCGCGGGCGCGCCGCTCCAATTGCTTCCGGTCCAGCCAGAGCAGCGGCGTTTTCTTGAACAGCACTTTCGCGGAATCGTACCCGAGCATTTCTTCCGCGCGACGGTCAAAATAGGTAATGCGGAAATCAAGGTCCGTGACGATCATCGCATATTGATTTTGCCGGAAAAACGTTTCGAAAGGCTCAAACAAGTCCCGCAGCTTCTCCATCATTTCGTTGACGGATTCGGACAGCACGCCAAGCTCGTCATGCGACGGGGATTCCAGCGGTTCGATATAAAAGTTGCCGCCGGCTATTGCCTCGGTCGCGCTGACGATAGGCTTGACCCTCCGGGTCACGAGCGAATTGACCGCCAGGTATATGCCCGTGAGCAGAACCGCTTCGGTCACAAGCACGATGACGATGGTATTCCATAATACGCTTTTGACGGGAGCATCAAAGGTGGAAGTAGCGATGGAAAGCGCCAGATGCCAGCTTGTATTGGGGACGTTTGCATAAAAAACGAGACTTTTCCGGTCGTTGATGTCCACTTCGAAATGGCCCTTTTCATGCCTCAGGGCTTCTTGAATGTCGGCTGTGGCGTTGGGGAAATCCTGCAAATAGTTGGTATTCGGATTCGGGATACTGCTCGAAGATGAGTTGTACAGGCCGCGTCCTTCCCGGTTGACGAGAATAAAGCGGCGGTCCCCGGTCTGATTGTCGACCCGCAGCTGTTGGGCAAACACTTTTTGGGCGTCCAGGGCGACTCCGATTATGCACGTTACCCGGTCGAGATCGTCAAATACGGGAACCATGATCGTCACGATGTACTGGTGATTGATCAGCCCGATATAGGGATCGGAAACGGCGGATCTGCCCTGCAAAGCTTTTTGAAAAACCGGAAGACCGGAAATGTCGGCCGTCTTTCCGTCTGTTGCCGTCAACGTCCCGTTCGTGTCCGCAATGCCGAAATTGGAAAAGTTTTTCAGCTTGCCCTGCTGCAATTCCCGGGACAAGTAATCGAGTCTTTGCTGCAACGAACCGATGCGCATCACAGTGGTACGGCTAATGATTTCAATTTCGTCGGTTCGGACGGAAAAATAGTTATCCAGGTTCTGGGAGGCGACCTCTACGGTGTTAAGGGTTTGCTCGACCAGTTGGTCGTTGATTTTGGCGGTCGACAGCCGATAGTTCGTAAAACCGACCAGGCAAAGGGAGAGCGTAGTTCCCGCCATCAGCATGATCATCATTTTGATATGCAGCGATAATTTCATGAAAAAAGCCTCCTCCAATTCCTCATACTTCATATATCGTCATCTGGCGCTCACAATTGAGAACAATATAAGCAAGCCGGGCCGGAGAAGTTCAGCGCCCAAATGAACAAGCAGATATAATGAGTATAAACGATTATTGCAGGGCCGGCGTCATTCCCGGCATTCCGGCGCCGGCTTCAGCATGCGGGTTTATCCGCTTTTTGCGCGTCAAGTTGGCCGTCTGACATTTGGTTTAGCACGCTGAGCGCGATTGAAATGCAGCCTGGTTTAACGTCTGAAAACATGTTCATTGCCCCGAATCCCCCGCTTCTAGTATAAAAAAGGAGGGGCTCGCTGAACGATATCACAGCAGCGCGCACCGCAAAAAAGGAGAGGAGCTGAACAAAGTGAGAAAGAAGGCAAGTCTGTTGTTGGCAGCGGCCGTCATGACGGCATCGATCACCGGCTGTGCGAAAGATACGCCATCTGAAGGCGCTAAGCAAGCAGCGGAAACTGCAGGGAAGAAAGAGCCGGTCACGTTGAAAGTGGAAGTGTTCGACCGGGGGAATTCGCCGACCGGGGTTACCGTAACGGACAATCCATGGACGAAATGGGTTCAGGACAAGTTCGGCAGCCCGAACAACATCAAGATGGAATACATTCCTGTGCCCCGCAGCCAAGAGGTGGACAAGCTGAACATCATGATGGCCAGCGGCGATGCGCCGGATATTGTGTTTACGTACGATATTAAAACCGTTCAAAAATATGCGGACCAAGGGGGTCTGGCGGAGCTGGACGACACGCTGAAGGAGCATGGCGCGAACTTGACCGGCTTCCTCGGCAAAGATACGCTCTCCTACGGTCTATACAAAAATAAACAATACACCATTCCGGCGAAACGGGTGTTTCAAGGCCGTTATTCCTCGTTTATCCGCCAGGACTGGCTGGACAAGCTGGGACTCCCGGCGCCGAAGACGACCGAGGAGCTGTACACCACGCTCAAAGCGTTTAAGGAAAAAGATCCCGGCAATACCGGCGGCAAAACGATTCCGATGGGAATGGCGCTTTCAGCCGCTTCCTATGACCTGCTCGTATGGTCAGGCGTAAAAGGCGCAACCGAGGAAGAAAAGGCGACGCTCACCCAGCAATTGTCGGGGCGCGAGTTCCCGCTGCTGCTGCCGGGCCATAAGGATGCCGTCCGCTTTATGAACAAGCTCTATAATGAAGGCTTGGTCAGCCCGGATTTTGCGCTGGACAAGGATAAGAAGAAGCTGCAACAGGACATTATGACCGGGAAGGTCGGCTTCTATACGGAGGATGTCGGAAGCAGCTTCGGTGATACGCCGGGCATCTATAAAACGCTGCAAAAAAATACGCCTGGCGCGAAGCTGCTGCCGATCGACACGATTTCCAACGCGGAAGGGAAATATGCCAAGGCGCTTTATCGCCCGGCGGGGATGTTCATCATGATTCCGAAGTCGAGCAAGCATCAGGCGGAGGCGATCAAATATTTGAATTGGATGTCCCAGAAGGACAACCTGTTTACGCTAATGAACGGGTTCGAAGGCAAAAATTATACGCTGGAAAACGGGCTGCCTGTTGGGATCGATTCCGAGGAAACGAAAAATTTGATGTATAACTCGTCGGACATGGCGATTATCTCCAACGGCAGAGACTTCCAGAATGCGGACAAAAATATGGAAGCCATGGCGATTGCCACTCCCAAGGAGTACCGCAGCGATTATACGCAATCGCTCAAAATTTCCATGACCGATGGCTTTAATGAAATCCGCTTCAATACTCCGATCGATTCGGAAGCGAAATACGGCAAGACGCTTCAGGAAAAGTACGAGACGCTGCTCGTAAAATGTATGCTCGTCAAACCGGATGAGTTTGACAAAACGTATGACGCGATGCTGAAAGATTACATGAGCAGCGGCGGCCAGGAAATCGTTGACGAGCGCAAAGCGGCTTATGCGGCGGAGAAGAAAGGAAAGTAAATGAACGGACAACAGGCGGCGCGGACAAGCGGCAATGTGCTGCCGAGCGCGCTGCCCGCGTCCTGATTTGCGCATGCAGGGAGGATGCGAATGCATGGACTGCAGCTTCCCGCATGCTTTCTTTTTGCCGTGAAGTTCATCATCTGGGAGGCCTTTTATGAAAGCCATCGCGTATGCTCGCCGCAATTGGCAGTGGTATTTGCTGCTGCTGCCGCCAATTCTTTATTTTACCGTGTTTAAATACGGGCCCATGTATGGCGTCATCATCGCCTTTAAGGATTACAACCTTTTCAGAGGCGTGTTCGACAGCCCGTGGATTGGGCTCAAGGCGTTCCGGGAAATATTTCGCATGCATGATTTTTATGTCGCGCTGCGCAACACCTTTTTGCTGAACGGGCTTGATTTGCTCGTTTCTTTCCCGGCCCCGATACTGCTGGCTCTGATGCTCAACGAGCTGCGGACGGGCTGGTTCAAAAAAAGCTCGCAATCCATATTGTATTTGCCGCATTTTATTTCCTGGGTCATCATCGGCGGCATGGTTTACCAATTATTTTCCACCCAATCCGGGTTGGTGAACGAAGCGTTAAGCTGGTTCGGGCTTGGCCCGTATCCGTTCTTATCGGACAAATATTATTGGCTGCTCACCTATTTGGGCACCGGCGTCTGGCATAGCGCAGGCTGGGGGACCATTATTTTTCTTGCGGCTATCGCCGGGATCAACAAGGATTTGTACGAAGCCGCCGAAGCGGACGGGGCGGGGCGGTTAGCCCGGATTTGGCATGTAACCCTGCCGGGAATTCGGTCGACGATTGTAGTGCTGCTCATATTGAAGCTGGGGGACATGGTTTCCATCGGATTCGAACGCCCCTATGTGATCGGGAACGTTACGGTAAAGGAATTTTCCGACGTGCTGAGCACGTTTGTTTATAGAGTCGGTCTGGAGACGGGACGCTACACCATTGCGACGGCGGTCGGGCTGTTCCAGTCGGTTGTCGGGCTTGTATTTATTTTGTCGGCCAATTACGCGGCGAAGAAACTGACGCACCAAAGTATTATTTAGTGAGAACAATCGGAGGGAAGGAATGTGCATGAGCCCCAAAACGGCGAACCGCGTCTTTGATCTCGTAAATTCGGCGGCGATCGCGCTTCTGCTGCTGTTCAGCCTGGCCCCGTTTTTGCATATCGCAGCGATTTCATTAAGCTCCAACGCCCCGATTTTGTCCGGCCAGGTGACGCTGTTCCCGGTTGAATGGAACCTGGAAGCGTATCGTCGGGTAGTAACCGATTCGCTCATGCTGCGATCGCTTGCGTTTACGGCGGCGCTGACGGTGCTGTATACGTGCATCAGCATGCTGATGACCATTTGCGCAGCCTATCCGCTGACCCGCACCGGGCTGTGGGGACGGCGTCCGCTGATGCTGTTTATCGTGTTCACGATGTTTTTCAGCGGCGGGCTTATACCGGAGTATTTGCTGGTGAAAGAGCTGCATTTGCTCGATTCGATGTGGTCGCTTATTTTGCCGCTGCTCGTCAGCCCGTTTTACTTAATTATTATGATTTCGTTCTTCCAGTCGATCCCCAAAGGCCTGGAGGAATCCGCACAAATAGACGGGGCTAGCCCCATCGTCATGCTGACCCGGATCGTGCTTCCGCTGTCCGGTCCGGTGCTGGCAACGCTCGGCCTGTTTTATGCGGTCGGCCGCTGGAACGGATTCATGGATTCGCTATTTTATATTACGAACCCCAAGCTGTACCCGCTGCAGCTCAAGCTGTACCAAATGATCAAGAACAGCATGATAAACGATCAACTGCAAATGGAGGGGCTGAATTTCGTGCAAGTACTGCCGGATAGCCTGAAAGGCGCCAGCGTCATTTTCGCCACGGTTCCGATCCTGATCGTGTACCCGTGGCTGCAGCGATATTTTATTTCCGGCACGATGCTCGGCGCCGTGAAGGAGTAGTGGAGGCCGGCAGCCGGGCCGGGCGCTGGGGCGTGGCCGAGGCGGTGCGGCGGGCGCGGGGCGTTGGGGCGGTGCCGGGGCGGTTCGGCCCGTCCTGTCACCGATTGGCACGACAACAAAACCGGATCAAAACCCGGACTGCTGCCTCCCCACTGCAAAAGGCGGTACGGCATCAAGACCCAGACTACCGAACCTGCTGCGAAAGACATTGCGCGGAGCTGTAGGACGATCATACAAACATCCATAGATGAACGAGGAGGAGCAGGCATGAACAATTTGTCATGGATCCGCAAGTACGAGCCGGCTATTTATTTCGACCGGAACGAGCCGTTCTTGCCGGTACGCGTCGGCGTTACCTTGTTGAAGCCGGGTGAGCGTTCCCCTTCCTTTAACCGGACGGTAGATACGTACGACCGGCGCGTCGAGACTATTATTGAATATGCGATTTATTGGGACTATGACATTCAGCATCTGTATGAGCTGGAGCATGTGTGGGTTTTCGTGGGCCAGGACGGAGAGGTGCTTGACTGCGAAGCCAGCTTTCACGGCAAATTTCTGCGAGGATTGCTGGCAGACCGCAGCAATGTTGAGGACGGTACGCATGTCCGGCTGTTCAGCCAGCCGGGGAAGCATGCGATGCTGCCCGATGCGGACTGGTTCCAGCTCGTCCCGAAGCTGTACCAATGCACATACGAAGAGGCCGGAAAAGACGGCTTGACTGTACCCGGCTTTTTAGCGGGCATTGTGCACACTGACGAGGGGATCAACCGGATGGTTGAAGCTTACTTGAAGACGCTGGCCTTCCGGCCGGCGATGACGTTTAAGCGCTGCGAATGGTCGGACGCGCACTATGTTTCGTGGCCCGAACTGCTTGCGGAAATTCCGCAGCGCATACAGGAGCAGCTGAGTGAAATCCGCAGCCTGCATATTATGTGAAAACCGCCGCTCTGGCAGACAGAGCGGCGGTTTTTTTGGTGGGCTGTCGAAAACCCACCCGCTTGATCCGGTAGCCCAATGCTGACTGTTTTTACGCGAAGAAAGCCAGCGAAGGTTAGGTTGTCAAGAACCTCCCCACCCGCCAGATCCGATAGCACAATACTGAAACTGGTTTTTACGCGAAGAAAGCCAGCAGAAGTCAGGAAGTCGAGCAAACCCACCCGCCAGAGCCAATAAGCACAAACTGACTGGCTTTGGGCAAAGAAAGCCTGCAAAAGTGCAGTTTTTTGCATGTAGATACGCAGGCCGCGTAAAATTCCTGCAATTGTGCAGGCTTTTCACTGACGAATGGGCTCAAAACTCATTTTCGTCGAAGATTCCTGCACTTTCGCAGGCTTTTCGCTAAAATGGGCCTTTTCCGTGGAAAATTCCTGCACTTTTGCAGGTTTTCCCCTCGGTCTTGCCGCCAAACCGCCTCATGCAACTCCGCTAAGCAGTGTTCTATCCCAACGTTGCGCCTCACCCGGCGGTGGGTCAGACCCCGGCAATACCCGGGTGGCTCCTTCCGGCACACTCAGCCGAGTGCCTAGGCTTTCTCGAACGATCCGACCGCCGCTCTGGCACTCAGAGCGGTGTATGGGCCGCGCGGGGCGGGCCACTTGCGCGGCCTTACGGCTGCGCCTGTGTTTGCATGATACGGCGGTAATCGCCGGGAGTGATGCCGACCACTTTTTTGAAAGTGCGTCCGAAAGAAATGGCATGCGTGTAGCCTACCTGCAGGGCAATGTTTTGCACCATATCATCGGTTTCGGTCAGCATCCGCTTGGCATGATCCATCCGCAGGCCGACTAAATAATCGACAAATTTGACGCCGAATTCATCCTTGAACCGCTGGCTGAAGTAGCGGCTGTTCACCGTGAACTTGTCGCTTAAATAATGAAGGGACAAATCCGGATTGCCGTAATGGGCTTCGATAAAAGCCTTCATCTCGTGCATGATGGCGGCATAACGGCCGGACTCCCGAATCAAGGCGTACTCCTGGTACCATTCGGTTAAAACAAGACGGAAGCCGCTGCGGAATTCATCGACGGTTTCCGCTTCTTCCAGGACGGTCAGCATCCGCGGGTAAAATTGCTCGCACCAAGCCTCTCTTCCCTCGCCCGAGAAGTCCTCGAATTCCCGCTTGAACATATGCGTCAGGCGGCGCATGATGCCGATGATCTGATTATCCTGGTACGGATAGCGGGTCAGGTGGTCGAACAAACGGTCAAATTCCTGTTCCCACACCAGCGCGGTCAGCCTGAATTGCTGTACGATCTCTCGAATGATTTCGTAATAGCGGTAGCTCGCCTCATCATCCTGCTGAAGCAGCCGCCTATCGTAGGCGATAATCCGGTTCGCGCCGAACGACATCTTATATTGCAGCGCCAATTGCGCTTCGTCCCAAGTGCTGCGGATGTCCGGCAAATCCTTCACCTGACTGCCCAGCCCGATAGTAACCGTCAGCCCCGGCTGCTCCGAAGCCCAGGAACGGAAAGCTTCCAGCAGATGCGGAAAATGGCCGTCTTCCCCGGAGGTCAAGTGCAGTACGGCCAAACGGCGGCTTGTTACCCATTCGGTCCAGACGTTCAGCCCGTCTCGTTCGGCCTGCTCGCCAAGCACTTGGCTCAGCTCAAAGCGCACGAGCTTTCGTTCCCGGGAGTTGTACTGCTTTTGTACATCGGGATAGTGATCGATTTCGATAATAGCGGCCGCAAACCCCTCAAAATCCGGGTTCATCCCGTACCCCGTCAAGCTTTCCTGCCATTCCTGCGCGGCAATCGCCCGTTCGCCCGTAATCAGGTCCTGGAACAGCTGCTTTTTCCGAATGACCCTGTCTTCCAGATGGCGCTTCTCGTAGAGGTTGGTCTGGTCAATCAGCTTGTCGAGCGCTTTGCCGATAAAATCGAATTCATCCTGCTTGCCGCCGGAAGCCGCAGCCGGTGCATGTATCGTTTGCATGCGCTCTACGATTTGCTCCAGCGGCTTGTAGTTTCGTTTTGTAGCGATGACCAAAAGGATACCGCTGCCGATAAACACAATGATCCCGGCGGCAATCCAGATGATCGATACGTACGAAGGCCCGCCCAGCATCGGCCATGCTTTCAATCCGCTGACGAACCGCCAGCCGGTATAAGCGGAGAGGTAGTTCGTTACGATTTTGCCGCTGAGCTTTTGCTCTCCCGGCAGTCCGTTTGGTTGTGGTGCGTCAATCCGCACTCCGTCGCTCCAAATTTCCAAATGCGTAATGTCATGATTGATCATGCGCTGGGCCAGGCCGATGAGCGAATCCGCCCGCACATTGACGACGAACAACCCGTCATTCCCGAACGGAAGCAGGGCGTTTTTGTAAAGGGAAATGACCTGTTTCCCCGAGTCCAGCTCGCTTTCCCTGTAAAACCGAACAGGCGACCACTTACGTTCATCAAGAGACGGCTTGGCAGCCGCTTCCTCAATAAAAGCGCGATCGGGAAAACTGGACAGCTTGTCCGTCAAGCCCGGAGTCAGCACGAGTCCGTCGGACGCACGGTACAAATAAACCGAGTCGATAAAAGAATTTTTGCGCAGCCACGATTTAAGCTCCATGGATGTATCGTAAAGCACAAACCCGGAATTACCCGTTCGCGTACGCTCAAAAAAATGCTGAATCTGCTGGTTCGTGTTCACTTCTTCCGCAACGTTATATTCAATTTCTTTCAGCGTCGTCTGCATGGTATCCGTCACGACCTGCATGGAAATCCGGCTTGCTTTTTCGGCTTCCTGCTTGAACACTTCGCTGACGCAAATAACCGTGATCAGAATCATGACGGACAGAGCGATGAATAAAATGGGGGAGTACGAGAGCAGCAACTGTTTGTACCATGACTTATTCACACACGCGTCCTCCTTCGCTTAAAACCAAAACCTTCCTCCTTCATTATGAGCCGCTATGTTTTCCCTGTGTTTTCGGGATGTTAAGATTTTATTGTCATGAAACGAGTCGACGCGAGTGAAATAGTTTTGGGGAAAGCGGGAGGACAAGGCGGGACAAAGCAGGGTCGGGGAGAGCAGGGGAGGGCGGGGATCTTTCACAGATTGTACAAACAATTCAGTAATTTTCGACACAATTCGCCAAATACAATAATATACAAAATAGGTATAATGATGAATGTTGAATTCTTTGCATAGTTATATAAAAATGGGGTGTTCTTTATTTCTGGATAAAGAAAGATTCTTCAAATATTCATGGGTTTATCATCAGCACTTCCTACCCTTTACTTCCATGATAAAACGTTTAATTCGATGAACCTAATTATTTTGTATCCTCGCTAAACGATGTGGGTTTTGAGTTTAGGAGGCTTTATATGGAGGGGCGGGCATGATAGGCTAGCCTGCCATGCGAAGCCTTACGGGGCTTCGCTCTTCGCATAAAATCATGCCAGCAGGGGCTCCATGTCAAGCAGACTTTATTTTTCTATTAGCTCACCTCAAATGGCGAGGAGCCATTATTTTTTGGAGGAACGGAGAAATGAATGATAAATCAGTGATTTTTAAATTTTCAGAACTGTGGACTGCCGATAAGAATAATCCTAGAATCAGATTGCCGATATCAAAATATGGTCAAAATAATATATACGTCAAGGGAAGACTAGAAGTGATTATGGAAGGTAAAAAAATGCCTAGTATGGGCTATTTCGGACCAGATGATGTAGATATTTTTGATTGGACAGACATATTTAAAATGCTGTTGAAAGAATTGCAAGTTTCAAATTTCAGCTCTTTCATTTATCAAGTACCAGAACAAGGAGGTCCAGTATATCATTTTACTCGTCAAGGAAATATGATTTATAGTTCAATTTTGAAGTCCGATGTTACCGGCGCTAAATCAAATCCTTACTGGCAAAATATACACTGTTTTTATGATGATCTGGTAGAAGAAATTAATAATTTTTATAGGGATCTTTACTCAGAGCTGAAAAAACAAATACCAGAAGAAGTAGAGAAATTATGGGAGAAACGAGGACCTGATAGACTACAATGATACTTCTTCGAGAGTCCCTGACGAATGAAATGAGATACGAATTTTGTTAAAGAACTACGCTCCTGATAAAGTAATTTGGGATATAGATGATTTATCCAAAAAAGCCCCCTTGGGGCGATAAGATAAGTACTGATATCACAAATTTATCTGATTATTTCGTTACTAGCGAAGGGAAAAACTTGTTTGAAGTTATGGTTAAAGCCATAGAACAAGCCAATCAACGAAAGTGTAACTTAGAAATCGAAAGTCTATAGTTTGTAATTCGTGGGTGTTGGATATTAATCAACACCCTTTTCTTTTGACCTAATCCAATGCTTGATTTGCACGAGTTGAAAGGACATAAAAAGAGATCCGAATATTGATGTAGGTTTTTATATTTTAACTTCTTTTCCAATATTATGGGAAAGTGGGATTAGCGTGGGAAAGTTACTTAATTCCGGGTGTAAATTTTGAAGAAACACTCGAGGTGGTGAATAACTATAAGAATACTGAAGATGAAGAACATATTAAAGGACTTTTAAGGGAAGTAGAGTTGTTGCTTGAAAAAGAGGAATGGGATTTTGTGAAGGAATTTGTCAAAACTCACGGTATGCGGGTTTTAAATGCTGATAAACCTAAATTATTGATTGAACTTATTATACGGGGGTTATCATAAAAAATTTTGCGATTCTTTCTTTAGATTTGATTCTCCATGTTCGCAGATATGTGAGCATGGAGAGTTTTTTCTACATGGATGAGAAATGGTTAAACAATGCATTAATTTGAGACTGTCAAGAAAAAATGTAACCTTTGAAATGCGAATCTAGCAAACGATAGTGCCGCGGCTTGATCCGGAGCCTCTTTAAAACCAAATACTATAAATATGTCCTTGAGATTGAAGAATGTAAGCGTCAAACCAATCACACCTGTTCGTAAGCAGAGCAATCCCGCATAATGAATCCATCATGTCAATGCTAGAACGCAAAAGTCACTGGCCAAGCGCAGAAAACCTGCAAAAATACATCTTTTTGCTCCTGGATGCGCCGGCTTCGAAATATTCCTGCAAATCTGCAGTTTTTTCTGCAAATAATTGAACCTGGGGCCCTCCTGATCGGAAATTCCTGCACAATTGCAGGCTTTTTCTCCAAATGGGCCATTTACATAGAAAAAACCTGCACAATTGCAGGTTTTTCCCAATGCGCGCCTCTCACGACGCGCGTTGCGGCGCTGCCCGGCGGGTGGGCGTGTCGCCCAGCCGGCCTCTTCACAAAGCCGCGGCTGCGTAAAAGTTGCCGCGCGCCGGTTTTGCCGCGCCGCGCAGCTCCCCGCGCGCGGTATTGCGCTGCATGCCGCCGGCCTTGCCCCGCCCGCAGCTCCCCGCGCGCGGCTTCGCATCGTCGCCGCCCCGCACGCGGCTTTCACTCCTCCGCTTCGGAGAAGTGTTCCTTGCAAAAAGCGGCTACGACGGCTTCCTCGTCGTTTTCCAGCTCGAAATCAAGCAGCTGCTCCGTGCTTTTTTCAAAAATCTCGTGCTTCACGATGCCCTCCCGGTTTTCCTCCACGCTGTAAATGACCCGCACGTACAGGCCTTTGTCCGTATACAGCTCGTCGTCTTCCGGAACCTCGATATCGATCAGGAACTCGTACCGCTTTCCGTTCAAAATGCCGAATGGGTCTTTAATAAATTCGACCGTATATCCGGTAATGGTCAGCATAAATGTTCATCTCTCTTCTATTCAAAATGATTCCTGCAAAAGCACGCCTTCCGGCAGCAGCGCTTCAACGTGAGCGCGCAGCGCTGCCGATTCGTGCAGCTCCCCGCCTAGTATCGCGATAATCCCGCTATCCTCGCGGGTACGGATCAGGCGGCCGATGCCCTGCTTCAGGCGCAGCAGCATATAGGGCAGATCCACCTCTGCAAAAGGGTCCGCCGCCGCCTGGCGCTTCGCCATAAAGACCGGATCGTGCGGCGGAAAAGGCAGCGACCACACGATTACATTGGACAGCGACGGCCCGGGCACGTCCAGCCCTTCCCACAAGCTGACCGCGCACAGGATGCTGGGCTCGTCTTGCTGAAACGCCGCGATCAAATGGCTGATTTCGCCGTCTCCCTCGAACCGGAAGCGCATATCCGCACACTCCGGGAAGCAGGCGATTTCTTTTTTAAAACGCTGCAATTCCTCCTGTGTCCGGAACAGGATTAAAGCTCTGCCTTCCGTCCGTGCCAGCAATTGTGCGGCTGCCTGCATTTTTTCCGCGAACGTCCCGGCGCCCGAAGGCCATTTGGGAGCGATGACGCTCATTCGCTGCCGGTAATCGTAAGGCGAATCGACGGTGAAGGACAGGTAGCGCTTGACGCCCAGGCTGTTCACGACAAAGTCGAAGGAGCCGTCGACAGACAACGTAGCCGAAGAAAATACGATCGGCATCCGGGAAGCGAAGACCCGTTCTTTCAGCACTTCCTTTACCGTTCTCGGCATGATGACGAGGGTGAGGCCGGTTATGCTTTTCGACGCCCAGCAGATCGGATTTTCCTTCTGCCGGAACAGCTGCAGCGCCTTCTGCATCATCTCCATATGCTCTTCGACGATGCGAAGCTGATAGTCGTCGAGCGTGAAAAGCTCGCTCTCAAACACAAGCTCCTCCTCGATGGTCGCGAGCAAAGCGCAAAACAAATCGATCTCGCGCAGCAGCGAATCGCTGACCTCGATCTGCAGCAGATTCGAGCCGGCTATCGGCTTGCACTGGCGTTCCAGCAGAGCGAACAGCGACTCGCTTTGCTCGATCGCCTCGTCGATCCGCATAGCCAACGACTCGCGGATCTCCCCTTTTAACAGGCGGGTGATCAGCTCTTCGAAAGCGGCATGCTTGAGCTTGTACGTCAGCGCTTTTTGCGCGGCGGATTCCAGCAGGTGGCCTTCGTCGAAAACGACGGCGCAGTGGTCCGGCAGCAGCGGCAATTGGCCTTCCCGGCGCCGTCCCTCATACGTCCACACATGCTCCATGTAAAAATCATGCGAACAGACGATCAAGTCCGCAGCACGCCTGTAATGGTCGCGCGACAACGTTTGCCCGCAGCGGTGCCGTTTGTCGCAGACGAAGCAATCCTGGAAGGAATCCCAGCCGATTCGGTTCCAAGCGGTATCGTCCATATGCGGATAGTCCTTCCGGTCGCCGTAGGCGTAGAACGACTGCAGAGCCTCATAAGAATGAACGAAATCCGGCAAACGGTCGTAAAGGTCTTTGTACAGCTCCACATCCTCGTACCCGAACCTTGCGCTGTCAAGCTTTTGCAGGCATACGTACTGATCGGGGGATTTGGCCAGCCGCGCGTCAACCGCCAAATTCAGATGCTGCGCCAGCTTGGCAAGGTCGCCTTGCGGCTTGACCAACTGCTCGATCAGCGACTCGTCCGCGCAGGCGATAACCGCCGGTTTTTTCATATAGCGCGCGTAGCAGATCGCATATAGCAAGTATACGAGCGTTTTTCCCGTCCCGACTCCCGCTTCTGCGAAAATCGTCTGCTTCTCGGCAAACGCACGTTCCAACTGGAACGCCATATAAATCTGCTCGTCGCGCACCTCAAAGCCGGATTCCGGCAATATATCGTAAAACACATCCGCAACCCATTCGCCCACCTGCTGAATGAAAGGCTTGGAATGCTCATAAGTAAAAGGATACCGCTCCACTGTGGCCGTGCCTCCATGATCGAAAGTATGAACATTATATTATCACATGCTGCCGCAATAAAAGCAAAGAAAATGATCAATCACCGTTCATATTCCTGCGATTAAAGGCGCACTGAGCCCTCCCGCTTACAGCTTTCCGCTGCTCTCTTTGACCTGAGCCGTACCGTCCGAACGGCCGGCAATGACCAGATCGGCCATTTGGACGAACAGACCGTTTTCAACGACTCCCGGGAGCATATTGAGCCGGCTGTTCAATTCGGAAGGGGAATGGATCGCCGGAAAACGGCAGTCCAAAATATAGTTTCCGTTATCTGTAACGAACGGAGCTTGATCCGACTTCCGCAATACAGGCGTGCAGCCCATATCGGCGATTCTCTTGGCGGTAAGCTCCCAGCCGAAGGGAACGACTTCAACCGGCAAAGGGAACGCCCCCAAAGCCTGGACCATTTTCGTCTCATCGACGACGACAATGAAGCGGGCGGAGTACGAGGCGATCATTTTTTCCCGCAGCAGCGCGCCGCCGCCGCCTTTGATCAGATCGAAACGAGGGTTCACCTCGTCCGCGCCATCGATCGTAATATCAAGCGGAGCGGTAATTTCGGAAAGCTCCAGCAGGGGAATTCCCCATTCGCGGGCCAGCCGCTCGGTTTGCTTCGAGGTCGGCGCAGCCTGGATGCGCAGCCCTTCTTTCACCCTTTCGCCGATTCGGCGAATAGTCCAATAAGCGGTTGAACCTGTACCGAGTCCGATCCGCATTCCGTCTTGCACGTATTCCGCGGCTTTCTCGCCTGCAGCTTGTTTCCCGTCCATAGTTTTGTCCTCTCCTTTGATGAATTCCTTCCTTAATTATTGTAGCCGTTCCGGAGAAAATATTTCACCCAGCGCGAAGGTGTCCCGTTTCGCTTTGGCATGCCGGATCAATTGAAATCATGTTCATGATTGTATTTTACCTCTTCGGCACAAGTTTTGCTCAATTATCTTAAAATTAAAATATTTAATATTGAGATAAATAGGCGCCGAGCAGACGGTGGAATTTGTTCCACCGAAGCGAAAAAGGCGAACTTGTTCAAAAGAGAAGGATGCAAAGCCACGGGGCAAATTTTTACGGGGTTGGTCAATTCTATGGCGGGTCCGAAGCGGGACAAAAGCGCGGAATGGCCGTGCAGCGTTCAGATCTGCACGGCCAAAGGATCGGTTGATTAGCTGGCGGATGAAGAAACATCGCCTGTTGTGATCGGGTTGCGGACGATTTTCACTTCATAAAATGTAATTTTGTTCGAAATGATGTATTCAGGTATGGTCCGATGGGAGTGGGATTCCCGGAAAGCATCGCTTTTCGTCCAGGCGTTAAAATCTTCCTTGGAGTTCCAGCGCGTCACGACGCTGACTTCATCGTATTCCTTCATGCTTTCCGTCAAATGCACTTCCAGGCCAAGAAAGCCTTCCATATATTCGACCTTGCCTACCTTGTCGAAGCGCTCGATCAGTTTGTGAGCCTCGCCTTTCCTGATTTGCGAAGTGTTGGTTACGATAATCATGGATAATTCCTCCTTGGGTTTGGGTTTCATTGGAATAATAACAGGGTAGTCGTCTTCGAACTTGACCCTGGCATCAATGTGATAGACTTCCTGCAAAAACCGGCTGGTCAACATTTCCTTCGGTTCACCCGTTTGAACGACCTTGCCGCGTTTCATGGCAATCATGTAATGGCAGTAAGCTGCCGCCTGCTGAAGATCGTGGAGCACCATTACAATGGTAAGCTTGTAGTCCCGGTTAACCGCCTGCAGCATCTCCATCACATCCAACTGATGGGCAATGTCCAGATAAGTCGTCGGTTCATCCAGCAGGAGAATATTTGTTTGTTGAGCCAAAGCCATGGCGATCCGTACTTTTTGCTGCTCACCTCCCGATAAAGTATGAAACATGCGGTTTTCATTTCTTGCGGTGCCGGTCGCTTGAAGCGCCCAGTCCACGATTTCATGATCGGCCCGGCTCATGCGGTCAAACAGCCGCTTGTAGGGCGAGCGTCCGTATGCAACCAGCTCCCTGACCGTTAGTTCGGGCAGCTGCTCTTTGGATTGGGTAAGCATGGCTACCGTTTGAGCGAACTGCAAGGAGCTGTAGGCTTTAATGGATCGGCCGTATACGTCGACATCTCCGCTGTCCGGCTGCTGCAGCCGGCTGATGATTTTGAGCAGTGTGGATTTTCCGGAACCGTTCGGGCCGACGATGGCCGTCATTTTTCCGACCGGGAACGACACAGACAGATCGTGCAGCTCAAAACCTCCGAGAGCTAATTCGATTTGCTTCGTTTCGACAGCGCTCATCCCGACATTCCCCGTTTCTTCAGCAAGTATAAAAAGAATGGCGCACCCAGCACGGCCAGCAGAATACCGACCGGAAGCTCGATAGGGTCAAAGGCCGAACGGGCCAACGTATCGGCAAATACGACCAAAACAGCCCCGCCCGCAACGGACAATGGGAGCAAAAAACGGTAATCGCCCCCGACCAAAAGCCGGACGGCGTGAGGGACCACCAAACCGACGAAGCCGACCAGGCCGGCGACACTGACGGCGGCTCCTGCCAGCAGGGAGGAGAGCAGAATCAGCAAAAACCGCTGAAATTCGACCTTCTGTCCGAGCAGTTTGGAAGCATCGTCTCCAAGCAGCAGCAGGTTGGCCGGTTTAATGGCGAACAGGGACAGCACAAGGCCTGCAATCGCATAAGGGGCCATGAACGATAAATGATGCCAGCTTTTGCCGTTAAGACCGCCGGACAGCCAGGGGAGGACAGCTTGCACCCTGTCGCTGTAAATCACCATGAACCCGTTGGTGATGGCGCCCAGCAGCGCGTTGATGGCAACGCCGGCCAGCACGATTTTCAGCGGTGAAGAGCCTTTGCTCCAAGCCAATAAGTAAATGAACACCGATGTGGCGAAAGCTCCGGCAAAAGCAAGCGCAGGCAGCAGGAAGCTGAGCTGCGGAAATACGATCATGGACATGATCGCAGCCAGTCCTCCGCCGGCGGACACTCCGATGATGCCCGGATCTGCGAGCGGGTTTTTCATGACGCCTTGCAAGAGCGCGCCTGATGCCGCAAGACAGGCTCCGACCAACAGCCCGATCAGCACGCGGGGAAGCCGGAGGTTCATCACGATTTTATGCTGAAGCGCCCCGCCGGCGGAGGTAAACACCTCCCAAATTTCATGAAGCGAAATCGGGACGGAGCCGTAAGTGAGGCCATAGAAAGTAACGGCAAGCAAGAGGACGGGAGCGATAACGAACCCCCATTTTCGGCGAAAACTGCGCTGCTCCAGATTCATAGGTTTATTTCACCGACTGCAGCAGCTTATGCAAAATTTCAAGCGATTCTGTCACTCGCGTTCCCGGGTTCGTTCCGAACAGATCGGCGGGAAGTACCTCGACCCGGCTGTTTTTGACCGCATCCAGGCTGCTCCAGGCTGCATTTTCCGACATTTCCTTCATGAAGCCTTCTTTTACCTGATCCGGGTTCGTATGGCTCATCAGCAGCACGAGCTGCGGATTCGATTTTACGATTTTTTCCGTATTGAGCTGCGCGTACTGGGGATAGCTTTCCAACTTCGGATAATCAGCCGCAATGTTGTCCCCGCCGGCCTTGGCCAAAATATCCCCGCTTAACGAATTGTTCAGCGCAGCCATATACGTGCCGGGAGCTCCGTAGACGAGCAGAACCCGGGGCTTGGGAGCGCCATCCTTGGGCGCATAAGCTTGCAGCTTTTCATCCATTCCCTTGATGAGTTCGGCCGCTTTGGTTTCTTTTTGCAGCAGCTGTCCGATAAGCTGAATCTGCTTCTTAATATCGTCAATGGAATTGGCCGACGAGAGCACGACTTTGGCGCCGAGAGACTCGACGGACGGTATATCCTTGCTGTTCATCGGATTGTTGCCGAGCACGACATCGGGGCTGAGCAGGGCGATTTTTTCCAGATCGATACCGTGGGCGGAGCCGATCGGCAAAGCTTTTTCCGCTTCTTTTACCCACACGGGCGAGGTGGAGGCAGGTCTGCCGACTACTTCGGCCCCCAGCGCGTATACAATATCCAATTCGCCGTTGCTCAGCGCAGCTACTTTTTTCGGCACCTCGCTAAATGAAACGCTTCTCCCGGCAAAATCCTTGACGGTCACCGCTTGCAAGGCGGAGGATGCCGCAGCTGCGGATCCTTCTCCGGAGGGCTGCCCGCAGCCCGAGAGGAGCAAGAACGCTAATAGGGGACTTAAAAACGCCGTATTTCTCAAGAACCTAATCCTCCTGTCATTGCTGCAAAAGCTCCCCATCCGCCGGCGCCGGGCGGCACCCATGAGGATGAAAATGGGGGCATCGCCAGTTATTTTCGGGGCAGTTCGCCGATCAGCAGCATCGGCCGTTCGACTCGCCCCGCTAGAGTTAGCGCTTCTGCTCGGCAATTCCGCAGAAAACCTGCAAATGTGCAGCTTTTTGGCCCACTGATTGCCTTGCAGCATAATATTCCTGCAGATGCGCAGGCTTTGCCGCCTAAACCCGGGCTCGGATCCATCTCGGGCGAAAATTCCTGCACTTTTGCAGGCTTTCTCATCAACTCTGCCGCTTACGCTGTAAAAGCCTGTTGAAAAACCCCGCGTCAGTGGCGATAACTACAATCTGCCCGGCTGCTCGAAGAAAACCTGCAAAAATACAGGAATCTGCGTCCTTGATCGCTGGCCACGAACAATTCCTGCAAATGTGCAGGCTTTTCAGCGGGGACAGGGGCTCAGGCTCACTTTCAGCAAAAATTCCTGCACTTTTGCAGGCTTTTCGCTAAAATAAGCCAAGTTCGGAGGAAAAACCTGCACTTTCGCAGGTTTTTTCCCTAGCACGATGCCTCCTGGCCATTTGTTCAGTTCCGCGACCTCACAAGGAGGTGTGCGCCCAGAAAAAGCGGCTGTCCCTCCAATTAGGGCCCTCGCTGCTTCCCATAGCCCTAACTGAGTGTCGCGACTTTTCGGGCAGCCTGCACTTTTACAGGCTTTCGCCCCGCTGGGCCGCTTCATGAACGGCTGCTTGTTCCGCCCCTCAATCATGGCCCCCTCGGTTTAGTCGATCCAAAAGCCCCCACGCCGCCGGTGGCATAAGCAGTAAATCGATAATCATTCTCAACATTAAATTTAAATGAGAATGAATATCATTGTCAACATATTTTTGGAATGATTACCCAGATGTGATGATAAAAAGGAGTTGACATTTTCCAAAAGAGTAGGATATTATCAACCCGTCGAGAATGATAATCATTATCTTTCTAAGAATAGAGTTGGAGGTAGAAGCAAGGCGATGAAGAAGAGGTTGACTTTACCATTGTATGTCATAGCGCTGTTGTGGATGCTGCACATGCCGACTGCACCCTTTGCCCAGGCGGCTTCCGGCCTGTCGGACGGCACATACAAGATCGACTATGTCATTACAAAAGCCGAGAACGAGTCCGTCTCCATGGCTAATGATTATTTTGAAAAGCCGGCTGTGCTGCAGGTGAACAACGGGGAAATTACCGGCAAAATTCAAATGAATCACAGCAAATGGATCACCGCATTCAAAACGGCGAAGGGCGGCGATTTTCCCGATGCAGAGGTAATCCATAGCGATAAGGGCGAGGATACGCGTGTAGTTCAGTTCAAGATCGAAGACCTCGGCAAACCGCTGCTTTCGAAAATTCACGTAACGGTGCCGGAGATCGATTATGACCACGATTATACGATCCGCTTTATGTTTGATCAAAAATCGCTTAAGGGGTCCGGAGCTGCGCAGGGCGAAACGAAAAATAAAGATACATCCGGTAGCAAAACGCCCCCCGTCAAAACAGAATCCGTCCAAACGAACTCCAACAAAACGAATTCCATCCAAGCAAATACAGCAGTCACGAATCCGCAAACCGGAGACGAAGCCCCTATCGCGCTTTTGGCAGGCATGTTAGCCGTTTCGGGCTTGTTTGTTGTCTACCAGCTAAAAGTTAAAAAAACCAAGGAGGAGAGATCAAGTTGAACTCACGCTTTTTAAAAACCGTATCCGCTTCGGCAGTGATATTTACTTTACTCGCATCCGCTCAAAATCCGCTTGCCCATGCGCTGGAACCTGCTGGCGGGCTAGGAAGTTCAACGGTCAGCGCCACTACCGTCGCTTCTAATCCGCACGGCATTGCCGACGGCACCTACAGCATGGCTTACGAATTCCATAAGTTCAATACCGATCAAGTATCGGTCATGCAGCAATATGTCGTAAATCCCGGCCGGCTGTTGGTCAAGGGCGGGAAAATGTTTGTTCAGATTACGCTGAAACAAAGCAAGGAAATAACGGGTTTCAAACTTGAAACCGCAGGAAGTTTGGCATCGCCGGAGGTGGTCGCTTCCGACGAACAGAGCAATACGCGCACCGTGCAGTTCGAGGTCAAAGACTTGACGGCTACGGTTAAGGGCTGGGTAAAAATTTATTGGCAGGTCAGCTCCGAGTTTCTCTACGATCACGAATACGATATCGATCTGACTTTCGATAAATCGACGCTCAAGGCAGTTCCGAGGAGCACCGCCCAGCCGCCAAGCAAGGAAGTGAAACCGGCCGTCGCGAGCATCCCGGATCTGGACAATCATTGGGCGCGGGCTTCCGTGGAGCAGGCTGTAGGGCTCAATGTCGTAAACGGGTATGAAGACGGTACTTTCCGCCCCGATGGCGAAATTAACCGGGCGGAATTCACAGCGATACTGAGCCGGGCGTTGAAGCTTGAAGCAGGGAGGCAGCCGCTCAGCTTTACAGATGCGGCGAGCATTCCCGAATGGGTTAAGCCTGATCTGGCCTCCGTCGTCGAAGCGGGCATTATCGGAGGATACGATGACGGTTCGTTCCGTGCCGACCGCAGAATAAGCCGGGCCGAGCTGGCGGTCATCGTCGTTCGCGCGTTGAAGCTGAAGGTGGATGCCAATGCGCTTCCGCCCTTGTCGGATGCGAATCTGATACCGAAATGGGCGCAAGCGGAAGTAGCAGCAGCCTATCAAGCGGGGGTCATTAGCGGAAGGAACAACAATTTGTTCGCTCCTGATGAAAGCGCGACGAGGGCCGAGGCCGTCAGTCTGATCATGGCGCTGATCAAAGGCGCGAAATGATCGAAAGGAGCGGTCCAGTTAGCATGCATATGAAAACATGGATGAGCGGTTCATTCCTTGCGATGGCTCTACTCTTGTCGGGCTGCGCCGGCAATTCGGCAGCTGGCGAGCCGCCAAGCGGAGAAGTGCCGGCTGCGTCAAACGCGCAGACTGCGGAACCGGCCGCGGCCGACGCCGGGAAACACCGGATCGTATCGACGACTGTGGCGGCAGCCCAATTCACCGATGCGCTGGATCTGGATTTGGTCGGAATTCCTACGAGCTCGAAGGTTTTGCCCAAACGTTACGATGGAGTGACCAAGGTCGGAAACCCGATGGCCCCCAATATGGAGATCGTCAAATCGCTTGAGCCGACGGAAATATTGTCCGTAACAACGCTTGAATACGACCTTGCTCCGATGTTTAAAAATGCCAACCTGGAAGCCAACTTTCTGGATTTCACCAGCCTGGACAAAATGAACAAAGCGATTCTCGATATGGGAGAGCGGTACGGGCGGCAAAATCAAGCGGGTGCTCTGGTAGACGGGTACAAGGCCAAGGTTGAACAGATCAAACAGCAAATCGAAGGCAAACCGCAGCCGAAGGTGCTTATTTTGCTTGGCGTGCCGGGCAGTTATCTCGTTGCGACGGAAAACTCCTATATCGGTGACCTGGTAAGGCTGGCGGGCGGGAAAAATGTCGTGGAAGGCGAAAAGGTGGAATATTTGGCTTCCAACACGGAATATTTGCAGAAGTCGAACCCGGATGTGATTCTGCGTGCCGCCCACGGTATGCCGGAGGAAGTCGTCAAAATGTTCGATAAGGAGTTTAAGAAGAACGATATTTGGAAGCATTTTTCCGCTGTGCAAAATAACAGGGTGTATGACTTGCCGGAAGAACTGTTCCAAACTACGGGAAATTTTGCTGTAGGGGAAGCACTTGATGCAACGGTAAAAATGTTGTTTCCCTGAACGAATCTCTGAACATGCGTCAACTACTAACGAAGGAAGCCTGAGATGAATAAAAAAGTATGGAGTATATCGGGAGTCATTGTGCTCCTCCTCGCGGTCTTGATCTATTCCGCCTGCACGGGCAGCATTCAGGTGAGCGGGTCACGGCTGCTCCATGGATTGTTGACGGGAACTGACAAGCAGGTGGAGGTCATACGCGATCTGCGGCTGCCTCGCATAATTGTGGCATCGCTTGTAGGGGCGGCGCTGGCCGTCTCCGGCGTACTGCTTCAGGCGGTCATGCGCAGCTCACTGGCGGATGCCGGCGTGATCGGAATTTCCTCGGGAGCGGGTTTTGTTTCCATTCTCACCGTATCCATTTTTCCGAATCTGTTTTTTTGGATGCCTTTATTCGCTTGTTTGGGTGGAGCTCTGGCTTGCTTTCTCGTCTATTCATTCGCGTGGAAGTCCGGCTTGAACCCGATTCGCATCATTCTCGTCGGCATTGCCATTAATGCTACTTTCAGCGGGTTGGGGCAGTCATTCAACTATCGTGGCAGCTATGCGGTTACCAGCATTAATCAGGCGGTGACCTCCATCTTCACGATGAAAAATTGGGGAGATGTCCGGATTATGCTGTTTTATGGCGTAATCGGGCTCTTGTTAGCGTGGATCGTGAGCCCTTGGTGCAATTTGCTCGCTTTGCAGGACAAATCCGCCAAAAATGCGGGACTCAACGTGTCCAAAGCCCGTCTGTGGATATCAGCCGTCGCTGTGCTGCTCGCTGCTGTTGCAACCGCGATCGGCGGTTTAATCGTGTTTGTCGGTTTGCTTGTCCCTCACATCGCCCGTCTGCTCGTCGGCTCGGATCATAAGCTGCTGATCCCGTTTTCGGCAATGGCGGGAGCGCTTCTGATATTGACGGCGGACACGCTGGGCCGCACCGTACTTGCCCCTGCGGAAATTCCGGCCTCGATTATTATGGCCGTTATCGGAGGGCCGTTTTTAATATTTTTACTCAGGAAGAGTGATCGCGTCTATGGACATTAAGCAGCTAAGCTTCTCGTATGAGCCGAAGCTTGGGCGGCTTCAACTCCGAGAGATCAATTGCAGTTTTCGGCACGGCAAAATTACGACGATCATCGGACCTAACGGCTGCGGCAAATCGACACTGCTTGGCGTGATGTCCCAAAACTATAAGCCGTGCAGCGGAGAAGTTATTTTGGACGGCAAGGCGATTGCCGGCTATAAGCCACGGGAACTTGCCCGGAAGCTTGCTGTGGTCCATCAGCAAAATGAAGCGCCTCTCGACTTGACTGTGGAGAAGCTGGTTCATTTGGGCCGTAGTGCGCATAAAGGGCTGTTCTCGATGCATGGGGAAGAGGATGAAAAGGCCGTGGACTGGGCGCTGCACTGCACCAATTTGCTTGAGAAGCGGGAAGCTGCCCTGGATCAGCTGTCAGGCGGCGAGAAGCAGCGGGTGTGGATTGCGATGGCGCTCGCCCAGCAAACACCCGTTTTATTTCTGGACGAACCCACTACATTTCTGGACATTTACTACCAGCTCGAGGTGTTGGAGCTTATTCGGAGTTTAAACGCGTCGCACGGATTGACGATCGTGATGGTGCTGCATGATATTAATCAGGCTATCCGGTATAGCGACGATATCGTAGTGATGAAGGAAGGTCGTGTCCATTTGCAAGGCGCTCCTCGCGATATTATTACGGCAGAAACGATCCGGTCTGTCTATGGGGTGAGGTCTGTCGTCAGGGCGGATGAGGAAGCCGGGCTCAACGTCATCCCTATAGGTATTTAAGGTAAAATTTAACATAGGATTATTTTGAAGAAATGATAAAAAGAGGTTGACAAGTTTTGGGTCGTATATAGTAATATAGGGGTGTCGGCAGATGGTGCACACATCTTCGATGCTCTGACAGTGAAGAGACAGCGATTATTGGCCTGATCGGATCGTCTCAGCCACAGAAGCTTTTTTTTTACAACATCACTGATAATGATTATCATTATCTTTGGATAGCGAGTGTTTTCGTGGCATTCACGAGTACCCGGTGGAAGGGGGCTTGGTTAACCACATTGCTTGAAAGAGATTTGCAACGACAGAATTGCACGGGGTCATTCCGCAGTAAACATAATAAAATGATGAAGGAGTGTTTGTTAAATGAATTTGTCCATTAAAAAATCTTTCTCGATGATGATGTTGGTATTTGTTCTAGTGCTGGCTTTTGCAGTTCCTGCTTTCGCTGCAAGTAAATCGTATCAATTCTACTACAACGGAAGCGCCACATCTCCTTATAATTCCCATGTAGATGGATATATCGTCGGTTCTGCAGACGTAACAGGAACGACAGTTACCATCACGCTGTCGGGCGACAACTATGGGGATTTGAAAGCTGACAATGGCTCCGGCACGTTTGTCACTGCTTCTAAAACGATTAATGCCAGCGGCAACTCGGTGTTCACTTTCACTAACTCCGATCCGTCGGAAGACATTGACACACAGCTTTATGTGAATGCCGGACCTCATTCGCAGACTTACAATCTTACCATTCACTGGAAATAATATCGTGTCTGCGACACGCTGAAAAGTCAATCTGCCGAGGTGAAAAGCCGGTCTCCACGACCGCTTTTCGCTTTGGCGTTTGCGTTTGCTCCAGGATCGAAAAAGAAGGAGTGTACATAAAGTTGAAGAGCCGATTGAAACAATCCATGGCCATATGGCTTTCTCTGGCCGTATTTCTATCCTCGCTTTTGTCCGCATTGCATATCCATACCGGTACGGCCGAGGCCGCCGGCGCGATTCCCGATAATGAGTACGCGGTGAACTACAGGTACTTGAAAGACGGGACCGCCGATTCGTCCGCTGCGAATATTTATTTGTCCGTACAGGGCTCCGGCAAGCTCATCGTGAAAGATGGGAAAATGAAGCTCGAGCATCAAATTACGCCAAAGTACTACAGCTATTTTCAATACATCGGCTTTCGCAAAGCAGGAGCCGACAAAGCGGTAATCGATTCCGGCACTCAGCAAGTTCAAGGCTTGGACGGTTATCAAAACTATCCGGTCCGCGCCTCTAACGACGGGTCGGGCAACTGGATTACGACAATCGATATCGAAGATATTGCCAAGAAACCGGACGTGCTTATGCATGTGGTCATCAAAAACGACCCTGAATATCCTCCGGGATTTGTATACGATAACTGGTATAACGTTCAGTTGGAAATCGACACGAGCGGATTGCCGGGCAATGACGGCGGCAGCAACTGCACGAATGCCGAGCAGCCGATTACTATACAACAACTGCAAGATTTGATTACTGTTTCCAAGTCCGTATATGCAAGTACGTATGAAGGAACCGATTATGGAAATTATCCGGCAGGCTCCAAGCAGCCGTTGTATACAAACATTGTGCTTGCGGACAATTTTATCGCTATGGGCAGTACGGCTCCCGAGTTGATTAAGTCCGTCTACCATTCACTGACAGCCGCATTGAACACGTATCAGTACGGGGTCATTTCGCAAGTCGATAAAACCGCTCTGCGTTCGCTTGTCGATACGGCAATGAAAGATCAGGAAACAATGTATGAGCTTGGGTACGCGGAGTGTAAAGAAGGTTATAATTATCCTCCCGTTACGCCCGGAGAATATACCAAGGGCTCCAAAGAAAGCTTGCAGCTGTATTTGGGCAGAGCGCAAACCGTGCTGCAGAACGTCTATGCGACATCCAGCAACGTGACCAAAGCGATCAATCAGCTTAAAGGATACACAGACAATCAGTTCGTTGCCTCAGCTCCGGTTAAGATCATCGTCCTCGATTCGCTGAATCCGACAACGAGGCTGTCGCAGAACGCTCCGGAGATTGCCGGAACGGCTGTGCTCGTTGAACCGAGGAACAACAACAACGAGTACGTAAGAGCGAATATTACATTCAACGGAGCGGCTCCTGCCGAGGTGGTGCAGTCCACTCCCCAGAAGTCGAGCCAGAACAATGGCGCCGGCTTCCTGGCCGAAGGCTTGGATTATGCGAATGAAGCCAATCAAGCACTTCTGCTGAGCAAAAGTTCCGATGCGCAAAAGAAAGTGTATCAGGTGCTCATCCGCGGAGCCGCCGTTGACAATACCAAATGGGAGGGCCGCTCCTATCTTCGCTACAAGCTGAACGGTGTAACGAAAGAAGTTTACATCAGCTACAACGGAGAACAGCTTGATGCGCTGAACACGGCGGTTGAAACGGCGCAGAGGCTGTACGATCAAGCAACGGCTCTGACCGGCAGCGAGCAAGCTTTTGCGGCTGCCAAGACCGCGCTGCAAGCGAAGATCGCCGCAGCCAAGGAAACGGCAGCCAATCTGGCAGCGACCCGGCCGCAGATTGCCGCAGCCGGCAGCGTATTGGCGCAGGCGGTGGCTGCATTCAAGGCAACAGCTATCGTTGAGAATCCGGGTTCAGGAGACGGGCAGATTAAGGACGGTGAATACCCTATCCCATTTTATATTTACAAAAAAGGAGCTTCCGACCCGTCCGTCATGTATGACTACGTAGATAAGAGCAGCGGCAAGCTGATTGTGGAAGGCGGCCATAAATACGTTTCGTTTACCCTCAAACAAAATGCGGAAATTTTGTCCTTCAAGACGGAGCGGGGCGGAGTACTGGTGGAAACGGATAAAGTTAGCGAAGATACGGCTGCCAATACGCGCGTTGTCCGTTTTCCGGTCGGCGATCTGAACGCCCGTTTGAATGGATGGGTAAAAATTTATTGGCTGCTCCCGCCACCGATCAATTTGTATGATCATGAGTATGAAGTGGAGCTGGGATTTGGCCAACCGGTCATTCCGGAGGAAAAGCAAGATCTGAACTTCAGCGTTCTTCATGCAACCAAAGAGGAATTGTCGGCGATGGACAAATATTTCGTGAAGCCGGGCAAGTACAGCGTGGCGGATGGAAAAATAAAAGTAACCGTTACGCTGAAGGACAGCACGACCATACCGAGCTTTAAAGTCGAGCAAAACGGCGTACTGAAGGAAACGACGGTTGTCAGCACGGATACCGCAGAGAACACGCGGGTCGTACAATTTGAGACGGCGGACCTGACAACGCTGCTGAACGGTCAAGTGCATGTGTCGACGAGTTATAACGGAACGCCGTATGAAATGGACTACGCGATCCGATTGAAGCTGTCCGCGACGGATAAAACGAGCTTGAATGCGTTAATAGCTTCGGCTCAAAGCAATTTGGATGCGGCGGCGGAAGGAACGGAGGCCGGACAATACCCTGCGGCGGCCAAAACGGCTCTGCAGGCGGCGATCGATGCGGCCAAAGTTTCGGCAGCCAGTGCGGCAGCTTCCCAGCAATCCGTTGATGCGGCTGTCCTCGTTTTGCAAAAAGCGCTGAGCGTATTTCACGCTTCCGTCATTTTGGAAGACGCCGGCTATATCTTTACCCTGCCGGCCACGATTACAGATAGTACGGGAGCGCCGATTACCGACTTCGTTTCCAGCGAAGTTAAGCTGAATGTGAATGGCGACCAGCAGATAGCGACGTTCGAACCGTATGCGGGCGTCACGCTCAAAAAGCTTCAAAAGAAAAAAGCCGACGGCAGCCTGGAAGACGTACAACTGCAAGTAGCGGCTGCCGCTAAGCGGGAGGACTTGGTTGCAATCCTGAGCGCAGACAATTCGTTCAGCTTCGAGTTGGATCGCGCGGCCAGTTACCTGCTGACATTGGTCGGAAGCGATGAAGCGGAGCGGGCATTCGAAATCGCGTTTGCGCAATTGCAGCCCGTAAAAGCGGACCCGGGAACCGGATTGCCGGGTACGGTGCCGGTGAATGTCCATGGCATCGCCGACGGGTCCTACAGTATCGCGTATAAGTTTTTGAAATATAATGCCAGTACGACCTCCGTTATGCAAGAGTATGTCATTACGCCAGGCAAACTTACGGTGAGCGGCGGCAAGATGTATTTTGAATTCACGCTGAAACATAGCAAACAAATTCCTGATTTCCAGGCAGACACCGGCAGCGGTTTGTCGACTCCTTCAGTATCGGAGACTGACGACACAAACAATACCCGGACTTATAAATTCATGGTTAACAACCTGGATGCGAAGCTGCACGGGTGGGTCGATGTCAACTGGCCGGAAATGAGCTATGTTCATAATTATGATGTTCATTTGGTATTTGACAGGTCCTCGCTGGTATCTATAGCAAGCGGAACGAAGGCGGGGCTTACCGCGCCGGTGAAGCCGCTCGCTCTAGTCTACGAACCGGGCGAGTACGTAATTGATTATGAGCTCAACGTTCGCGGGACTTCGAACAAGTCGGTGACCGACGAGTTTGTGTTGCACCCGGCAAAAGTGGTGATCAAAGACGGCAAAAGTTACTTGCAAATAACAGTATCGAATAAAGAAGTGACGGCTCTGAAAATTGAAGACGCCAAAGGCAACTTAACCGATGCGGAGATCGTATCGACGAACGAAAAAGGCAATGAGAGAACGCTGCAGTTTTTGATCAACGACGCGAAGACGAAAGTGCTGGCTCAATTCGTAATGGCGGTGCCGGGCAAATACAACGGTGAATATAACGTCGAATTTGTGCTCGATGACTCGACCTTCAAGCCTTACAAGGAGCAGCCTAAGACGGAGTCGGACGGCAAGCAGCCTGACGAGAAGCCGACTACGGCCGCAAACCGGTTCACGGATCTGGATAAGCACTGGGCAAAAGCGCTGATCGAGCGTGCAGCTAAACTAGGCTTGGCGAATGGGCATGAAGACGGGACATTCCGCCCGGATAACCTGATCACGCGCGCGGAATTTGCGGCGCTGCTGAGTCGGGCGCTGAAGCTGGACGCGGGCCAAGGAGAGCTAAGCTTCAGCGATGCGGGAGATATGCCGGATTGGGCGAAGCCGCAGCTGGGAGCTGTCAGCAAAGCCGGTATCATGAACGGCTATGAAGACGGGACGTTTCGCGCCGACCGCAACATCAGCCGGTCGGAAGTGGCGGTGATCGTGGCGCGGGCGCTCAAGCTGGATGTCGACGCGCATGCGAAGCCAATCTTCGAAGACGCGGAAAGCATTCCGGCGTGGGCGCAGGCGGAAGTGGCGGCAGCCAACAAACGAGGCATCATAAACGGGCGGGATAACAATCAATTCGCGCCAAATGAGAGCACCACGCGGGCGGAAGCTATCGCTTTAATTCTTGCTTTGTACGAGGAAGCTAAATAAACTTGCAGTTGGAACAAGCGAGGATGCTGGATAGCATCCTCGTTTTGCAATGTATTTTAAGCGTGATAGATATGTTGAAAAGGAAGTCGTTGCCTATGGGACTTATGCGTCGGGTTTGGACCGTTTTGGCGGCAGCCGTGTTTCTGTATGCGGCATTTCGTTTGGCGGCGATCGGATGGGGATACTATGAAAACCGCAGAGATCTGGCTGAGGCAAGCAAACTATTCAAGGAGGATCAGCTCAAGGACATGGGTCAAACCCTGTCAGTGACTGCTGTTACTTACGATAGGGAACACATGTTTGGCTGCCGGCCTCGCGATTTGTTTCGCCCCTTGCTGGAGCTGGGTCCGGATATAGTCGGTTGGATCCGTCTGGAGGGCAGCCGCATCGACTATCCCGTAGTGCAGGGAATCGACAATGAGCAGTATTTGAGCCGCAATTATAAAGGAGAAGATTCCCGCGCCGGCAGCATTTTTATGGATTACCGCAATGCGAAAAACCTGGAGCAGCGGCATACGATTATTTACGGCCATCGGATGAAGGACGGCACCATGTTTGGCGACTTGAAACAGTATGTGAATCAGACGTACTACGACAAGCACCGGCAATTTCGGCTGGACACCTTGAACGCTTCTTACATCGCTGAAGTTTTTTCAGCGTATTATACGACAACTGAGTTTAACTATATCGAGACGGAATTTTCCGACGATGAGGATTATGCCGCATTTTTACAAAAAATTCAACAAAAATCGCTTTATGCAACTGATATGGAGGTTGCTCCCGGAGACCGGATTATTACCCTATCGACCTGCGATTATGCACTCGACCCGGTGGCCGGAAGATTCGTTGTCCATGCCCGTTTGAAGCGTTTGGGTGAGCCTGTTGCTGAATAAATACTTGTGGAAAAATGTTAGATTATGGGTTAATATGGATTTTGTATTATATCTAATGTACTATACCTGTAGTTTTAAATACCTACGAACCAACTGAACACGAAAAGGCAAACCTGTTCGAAAGACAGGGACGCAAAGCCACGGGCCTACTTCTGCGGGGATAAGTCGTAAGACATCCCTCAAGGAAACGGCAGCCGGGTTGCCGAAAGCAGTTGGTTTTTTTGTTTTGGAAAAAGTAACTTTTTTACTATGGAGGTATATAAATGAGGGTTCAATTAGTTACATCACTAGCGGTTATCGTGCTGCTCGGAAGTTCAATTCACGATGTCAAAGCCGATACAACCGCCGCTGCGCCAGCAACGAAGTCAACGAATATTGCCGGCCCGGTTTCTGCGGGCAGCTTCAGCGATACGAAAGGGCACTGGGCGGAGGCGACCATCGCCGGTGCGGTTCAAAAAGGGTACGTGGACGGCTACCAGGATCATACTTTCAAACCGGACGAACAAGTAACGCGGGCGGAGTTTATCAAAATGGCGGATTCCGCGCTTCATATTTCAGTTTCGGGTGCCACCACAGGCAGTGATTGGTATCTGCCTTACGTTAACGCGGCAGTCAGCGCGGGGATTCATGAGTGGAGCGATTTTACGGGCGGGGACTGGAATACGCCGATGACCCGCCAAGAAATGGCGCGCATAGCGGTTCGGGCTGCAACCGGCGACAAGAACACGGAGGACAAGAAGTGGATGTACTTGGCGACCAAAGCCGGTCTGATCACAGGCATGGATGACACCGGAACGCTAGGAGAGGACCAAACGACAACCCGCGCCCAAGCGGCGGCAACCATTGAACGCATCCTTTCTTCGAAGGGCGGCCAGACGCTTTCTGTTGACAAACATGCCGTATCGAGGGCGGAAGTTGCTTGGCATAAGACCAATGTGATCACAATGCTTCCGCGCTACTTTGAAAAAACAGCGAACGGCGAGAGATTTCACGACGAGTTACTGACCGCCACAACCGCCGACGGCAACATGTCTTGCAGCGTCAATAAATATGTTGTAGTCGATTTGGACGATCCTAATGATCCTTACCGAAATCTTGTTCCAGATGATGTAAGCAAGTTCGAGTGGTTGGACTTTAATACAGGTGCATCTGTGCCATTGAAAGGTGACAACTATATCGTTGTTTCAGAACAAACGATGAAAATTAAAAGTTTTCCTGCAGATGCAACTAGTATTACTGGTTGTGGCGCGGGTATTACGGATAAGGCTTATGATGCAAGCGGTACATTGAAAGCCAAGAATATGCTTCCAAGAATGTCCGGCGTAAATATTCCCTATAAAAAGCCCGGATCCGTATATACGTATATCACTTACTCAGATTCTTATTACGGTAACGCAGGGGATTCGATTAATGAAACGAGGTATTCCTTTGAGGCTGTCCCCAAAGGCAATTTGACACCTGTTGATGGGATGCGGCAAACCCGTATTGTCTTTAACGGAATTGATACCAGTTCACCAACTTTAATATATACAGGATTTTTAAAGGATCAAATCAATCAACAGTAGGTGGTTTTGTTGAAAAGTATATATTTTCGCTTCCTCATTATTTTGACTATAGCATCTTTAATGATTCCCTTAATTCCGCAGACTGCCCAAGCGGCGCCGATTAAGCTTGGAGATATCGATTATGGCAGCAGTATCGTGCAAGCCTATACGCCTCCGAACGGACTTGCAGGTGAGCTTGTAAACATGGAGCATTTTAATTTTAGTGATGTGACGATCACTCCCTCGCCGGGGAAGACTGTTCAGAGAGTATGGTTGCAAGACAAAGACGGAAATGAGGCAGGGGTATTAACAAATTCGGGAGGTAACAAATGGAAGATTCCAACCATTACGGGTGAAGAGAAGCCATTTTCTGCAACTGCAGTTCCTTATAGCGGATACTTTGCTTGGTTCCGAGATCCGGGTTGGCCTGATCCGCAAAATCCAGGGAAAACGCTAGGGTATGTGTGGATGTATGATGACAACGGGTCGCGTACTTATTATTCAACCTACCCGTCAGTTACAAATTATCCGGTATCCGGCATGTATACGACAGATAGTCCGTATCATTATAAGCCCGGAGTCGATCCGGGCGTTGGTTCGGCAGATAGCAATAGTGCCGTCGCGACAATTCATCATAGCGCTAACGTTTCGATCCCGTCGTTTAAAATGGATGAAAATGATTCCGTAATACTTACGTCTGATAAGGTGGTTAATGTACATATTGATCCTTCTGACATTCGTTATGATCTTACTGCATTGTCAGGTGAACAACGGACCAGACATCCAATTTTGGAATCTAACATCATTGACAAGGGAGCAGATTCAATTGATCTCGCTTCAGGAACCTTTAATTTCCATGTAACGGCATCCTTCGATAATGCGGGAGGCCAAGAAGAATCTAACGGGCCTAACGGGTTAGTTTTGAAATGGTATGATGGCTGGAAGTTTACCTTCCATGCATCACTTTGGTATGTTCGTGATCTGTCAATTTATTACGACGAAGATGAGGCGCCGCCGACAGGGAATTGCTCCTATACAATCGGCCCACCGACTAAAGGAACGATCAATCAGGACGCCGTCATAGATCCTGCGGCCAGCGGCGTGCTTCTCGCGGATATGCGGGATGCGGAAAGATTCGATGTGTTAAAAGGGATCCCGACTTCGGAAAGCCTCTATGCGAACGTGTTGGGGCTGAATTATTTATTTCAAAATCAATTCGCGAATATGACCGGGGAAGTGACCTACTCCGTTTCCGTCAAGAAAACGTATGTATGGACGGTCTCAGGAGGTCCAATGGCTCCGCCTGTTACCAAGACTGAAACCGTAAATCAAACGATGACCGTGACACGTCCGTATTCGTACTGGCAAATCGACAATCTGGAAGTGTACGAACTGGAAAAAGCTACGGTCAGCAATTATGCGCTGGGCGGATACGGCGGGACCGTGACGCTGGATGCCACCGGCTATACAGGGCCGACCCTGCAATCTGACAATAGAGATGATGTCAATACACACGTACACCCAGCTGCTTGTAATCCCGTTGACCTTGGGACAGGTGGCGGCCCGCCACCCGGAGGTACGCCGCCGGAGTTTCAATCGGCAGCGGAGAACGCCGTGGGCCGCAACCAGGTGAACAACGACCTGGTCGTGTTTAACGGCGTAACCGTTATGGAAAATTCCCGGCACCCTGATCAGGGACAGACGCCGGGAACGATTCCGCAGCCGACGCAAATCGGCCGGGATGTGCTGTACGGCAATGGTTACGTCGTCAGCAATTCACTCGTCAACCGGGCGGACCAGCCGACGACCGGCACGATCTATTACCCGCTGATCCCGGGGAATGTCAAAGGCGGATCGGATAAAGATTATCCGATCAATGGCATCAACCCGGTGACGGTGCATACACCGGTGGTCATGTACCCGTCTGTGACCGACGATCAGGCGCACAACGAAAAAGTCGTGCCCACCGCAGGCCGGGCGGCGGTCATTTTGGACCAGCCGTTCACGGTGTTCGTGCCGACGACCGGCCAGCATGACGCGTACCCCGGCTTTGGCGGGTACGGGGTCACGGGCGGTTACGGCGATTACGCCAAGTATACCGCCAACAAGCAAGTCCGCTTCGAGTTCGACGTCTGGAATGCGGACAAGTCGGCGTACATCACGGCCGGCATCTGGGTCGACATTCCGGTGAATCAGCCGGACATGACGTTCATCATGCCGACGTGGATCGACGAAGGCTTCTATACGGTTCATTTTCGGTCGATTGCGATCAATGCGCCTACGGACTTTACAACGCAAACGAGCGCCAACTTCAATTGGCCGAATCACGTAGCGACGAACACGATCCCGGTGGAAGTGATCGGCAGGCTGTACGATTTTCATATCACGGATATCGGCGACTACGACTGGCAGTACGTGTTCCGCACGAGCGACGGCATCTCGCCGACAGGCGTTTCGTACTGGACCGGCACGAACGATATCGACGGAAACCCGCGGGGCAACAGCTATCCGTATGTGCTGCCGATTCACCCGGGAAGCCATCCGTTCCCAGGCTATGACCATACCGTGTCGATCAAGACCGGGTATCATTTCAAATTCGATTTGAAGACGAAGGGGAATATGTTCGGACGACGGGATGGGATTCGGATCACGCCGACCTTTTATTTTGTGAACAAGGATGGAACGGGGCGCATCCCGGTGGATTTGTACTACCACGCCTACTCGGAGAAACCGGTGAGGTATTTTGTGAAAATCGGCTCCGCGGACGACAAGCAGCAGCGGCATGTACTGCTGAACGACACGATGCGCAATGTGCCGGGCGAAGAGCTCACCGATACGGCCGCGTATGTGGCGGACAACTATGGGGTCAGCGACTTTTTGTACCGGGCTAAGCGCAAGTCTTGGGTTGGCAATGCGTACGCATGGTTCACGTCGCCATGGCTGACCCGGACGATGATCGGGCCGAAAACCGGCGTGCCCAGTTCGGTGGATCCGCAGCGGGCGCTGGCTTCGATCCAGCACTGGTACGGCGAGTACAGCTTGCCGGCCGCTCCTTATGTGGTAGCGGCGGGCACGAACATCCCGGAATACGGGAGAACGCATGGCGGGCTGGACGATCATTCTCCGATCTTTTTGAAGGATGGCTACATCATCGTGAATTTCAACCTGGAGAGCATTAAGAACGCGGACTATGCGAATCCCTTTTTGCGCTATTACCGGCTGCCCGGGGAGAGCGTCCCGCTGGACAACCAGTGGCAGATGGAAGGATTCAGCAATACGACGATGGATAAGTACGGCAACACGTTCACGCTAATGGACGGCGACGTGGCGTTCTATCACGGGGATTTATCCAGTTACGATGATTTTGGTGCAAGGGTAACGCATTAAAAGAACATGCGATCCACTAACAACGAAAGGGGGAACCTGGGTGCAAATACGTGTAGACACGTCGACGCTGCGAGCCACGGCCAGCGAGCTTCATGCGACGATCGGGACGCTGGAGCGCATCCAAAGCCAGCTTCGCAGCGCGATGAACGGTCTCGCGATGTCCAGCCGGCAGCGGTCCGATGTGGACAGCGGCTACCAATCGATTGACCGGATGCTGCAGGACCTGCGCTACGAACTGCAGCAAATCCAGGACTTCACCACGAAAAAAGCGAATCAATTCGATGAGGCGGATGGGAAAGGCGCGGGTATTTTCAGCGGAAGTTGGAAATCATGGGTGAAGGATGTCCTGACCGGGCGGAGTTTCCTACCTCAAGTCAAAAACGCAGCGGCAGTAAAAACCATGAGTACAACGTGGACGGGACGAAGTGGAGCGAGGTTACTCGATTTTCTCGAAAGTGGGCTGGATGCGGTAGAGACAGGAATCACTTGGCTGGACAACAAAGTCAAGCAAGGGGAAGAGTGGGTCTATGCAGCACTGGATGCAAGCACCTATAATGGACAAGGAAGAGAAATCATCCAGAAGCTGCTCGAAGGAAGCAAACTGGATAACCGCTACATAACAAGCGTACTGGACGCCGTAGACCAACGCATTCAACTGGAAGAGCATTTTAAAACCGGAGTGGCCAAAGGAGTTATAGGGACACTATCTGGTGTGGTATCATTAGCTCTGAAGGGCAATTCGTTTAGCTCGGCAGTGCGAAGTACACAATACGCCTTGAAGACGATCCGCAACGAAAAACCGCTATATACATTGCAAGAAGATGCCAAGAACGGGATTGCGAACGTGAAGCAACTGCCGGGGCAAGTAACGAAAGCAGTCGTGAGTACGATAAAGGAATTTGAAAAAGCGAATCCGAACCGGAAAGCGGAAATGCTGGGCTACGGCATCGAGAAAACGGCAGAAGTCTTTGTACCGTTAGGAGCCGTTGTACGAAGTGCAAAGGGAGCGGAGGAACTGAGTGTCCTCACGTCGAGTGCAGGTAAGGCAACTACTGCAGTGGAGGCGGAGAGCCCGCTTGCTCCATTGACGAAGCAAGCTGAAGGGATGGGTGAAGGTAGGCTTAATACTTTTGGTGATGCTCTTCGTAAAAATCTTGGTTCAGCCGTCAATTCACATGCAGACGAGTATAATAATATCTTAAGACATGCAGAAGAATCAGGAGTCAAAGTTGATTATCGTTCAGGTACACTTGCTTATGAACCTTCCTTCGGTAGCCCAGGACGATTGATTCTTGACCCTGAGGCTTCAATCGGTGCAGTTCGACATGAATACAGGCATATGCTAGACGATTTTGATTTAGGTCATCCAGGCATGAGAGTGATTGCGGATAGCGACTTATTTTGGCGTCTTGAATACAGAGGTTATATGGAAGAAATAAAATTAGCTAGGGAAATTCGTGATTTTGATGCAGGTAGATTCATCTTGCAAGAAATGAGGGCCAGGAGACAAGAAATACTTGGGAGGTAAAAGCATGGATGACGTACAACAGATAATTAATAATATAAAAAAGAATGACATTACCAAAAAAGACTTAATTAATTGCCTTGATAATTCAAATATTTTAATTAAAGCTAATGCTATTTTCCAAATAGTTAAGTTGAAAATACATGATGAAATCGCTTTAGAAAAATTGGTTCAACTAGCTAAAAGGACGGATGAAGAACCTAAGGTTTTAGGACAATACAATAATGCCTTCTTTGCTTTGGCAGCATTAAGTTGGCTAGATACGGAACACTCAGTTAAAAAATTTGAGGAAATTGTATTTAATATCGAATCGGAGAAGCGTAGCGTCTTGGCAAAACTTATCGAGGAAAAACCTTATTTATATCTATGAACAAAATTAACCTTGATCGGCTTCTTGCCTCTCAAGGTTTTTACTTTGGGGGTGGGGCTACCCAGTGCCGAATGAACCCATCATTCAACCAATAACACATATAACCTATGTAATACCCGTATAAAGATTTCGTCAATTCGGTTGTACGTACGTCAATGCTTGAATTTATAACCTAAATAACGCTATTCCGTTACATTGAACAGGTCGATTATGGTCAGTTACCACCATGATTGACCTGTTTTTTGTTGTCTTTGTTTTCTCGCGGCTTCGCTGAAAGAATCGAAATCTGTAAAATTCCCTGCAATCGCCCCACCGCTCGCCGCGAGATATAGACGATGGGCGTCTGTGCCGCAACTGTTCGGCGGGATACCCCGACTTTTTATACTGTGGGCGGCAAATGACAGACATTTTGTCCGCAACCAAACTGACTATTGTAACGATGATTACCTTGGCAAGAGCAATCTGGTGACGACCAGTTAACATAAAAGGAAAGGATACGTTTCAGGCTAGTACAGCATCAGATTTAAAATAGTTAAGATATGGAAACTATGATATAGTCGAAGAAAAGAAGAGGAATCGACTATGAAAAAACGAGAGTATACCGTCCAATTAACTCCTGTATCAGGCGTTTGAGCCGGAAACGGCACGTCGTTTAGCGAAACGACTGGAGATTCACTACACCCCCAAGCATGGAAGTTGGCTCAACATTGCGGAGACTGAACTCAGCGTCATGACCCGCCAGTGTCTAGGCCGTCGTTTTCCTTCTATCGACAAATTATCCGGGGAGCTGTCTGCCTGGGAGCAAGGTCGCAACGCGAGTCAAAAGGGAGTCGATTGGCAATTTACTACCTCTGACGCCCGGATCAAATTAAAACGTCACTATCCACAATTTAAAGACTGATGCTGTACTAGTATTCGAGCAGCGAGGTTTGCACCTGATTTAACAAATTCAGAAAGAATGATGCTTCTGAGAGATGCAATTAACAGATTACGAAATGCTAATATTAAATTAAAGGATGTCAAAGAGTTGTTGTATACAGACCAAAGGTAGAAAGGAATGGTTACCTTGGAGTTATTTAAAATTAGCGGAACTTTTGAAATAAAGAATAAAGGTATTATTATAGGTGGGGCTAATCCAGAATTAGATAAACTGAATCATGGGGAAATTAGGGAGTTGATTGGGGAATCTATTTTAGTTATTGATTTGGAAGGGAACAAACATATTTACAATGTGGTTTCATCGCAAATATCCACTTCAATAATTGATAAAAAAAATATTGGGATTTGTGTAGGATTCCCAGAAAACGTAGACTTTTTAAAATATGGCTCGATAGTATATAGCAATGGTAGAGACTAAGAATTTTACCACTTGATAAATTTTCATAGGCCTATTCCAACTCGAACAAAAGGAGGAATGAGCCTTTTTTGTATGTGCGGTAGGAAAATTATCTAACACTTTTCATAGATCAGCGATAGAAGGGAGAAGAATTTTTTGGAGATCATGAAGCTAGATGATGTAATTGATATACCAGGTCGCGGAATGGTGCTAATTGGAAGTAATGTTGATTCAGATAATACCCAACACAATGCTCAATTAAAGAAATTAGTTGGTTCGAAAATAACTGTTAGTAACGTAGATGGAACTGATTCCGAATTTGAGGTAGTAGATGTCAGCGTATCTTTTTCTATTTCAAATAGCCCTCTCATAGGAATAAATATTAAGGATAGAGTGAACGTTGAGAAAATAAAAAAGGGCTCTGTAGTCAAAAAAATAATTAATGATTAAAAGTATTCAAAAATCTGACAAAGAGAGAGAACGTCCGGCACACCACAATGCGAGGTTCCGCCCGTATTGTGGTCTTTTTTTTACCACCTGCCCTGTGGCAGCTGCTTTTTGCCTCTCAGACGCTCCCGGGCCAAGGGCTTGATTTTTCGACAAATATGCGACATATTTATCACTAGATTACTGTTTCATAGAGATAAAAATAGAGAATAAGAACTACCGAGAGAGAGGGAAACCATATGATTACCAAGCAGTTATCTCCGCTCGTCCAGGCATTAGACCTTAAGCCCCATCCGGAAGGAGGATGGTATAAGGAGCTTTGGAAAGCTGCTTTTGAAATTCCGCAGCCTGTTCTGGGCGAGTCTTATTCCGGGCCGCGCTTTGCCGCGAGTTCGATTTATTTTGTGCTTCATCCGGAGGAGTTTTCGGAATGGCATACGGTTTTGTCGGATGAGCTGTGGCTGTGGCATTCGGGCAGTCCGCTGCTGCTTTCTTTGGGCGGAGACGCCGATCAGCCGCAAGCGCAGCAGGAAATCATTCTCGGCCCCGACGTGTTGAACGGGCAGCGGCCGCAAGCGCTCGTGCCGGCCAAAGTATGGCAAACGGCAAAGCCTTTGGGCAGCGAGCCTGTATTCGTATCCTGCGTGGTCGCTCCGGGGTTTCACTATGACGATTTTAAGCTGATTCAAAAATAGGATTGAAAAAAAACGGAGCCCGCTCACAGCGGCAGGCTCCGTTTTGTTATTTTTGCAGTTCCGCGCGGTTCGTTTTCCTTTGGGCGGCGAAGCGGAACGCCGCTTTAAGCACGGACGAAACGACGAAGTAAATGAACAAAATCCGGAAGGTTTGATAGCCGGATACGACCGACAGCTCGGCGCCGATCTCATGGGCCATGATGCCCATCTGGTCCATGCCGCCGGGCGCCATGCTGAGAAAGCCGGTTGCTCTGGATACCGAGTGCAGCCGGGTCAGAAGCATGCTCAGGCCAAGCGAGCCGAGCACCAGAATGGCTCCGCTGGCGATCGCCAGCGAGATCGTCCGGACTTTTCGCTCCAGTTGGTTCGGCTTCAGCAGCAATCCCACATAGCTCCCGATCATAAACTGGGAGATGTTAAGCAGGGCGGAAGGCAGCTCGGGACCGTAAACTCCCGCAAGGTGAACGACTGCGGTGCCGACCATCGGCCCCAGCATATACGCGGTGGGCAGTTTGATTTTACTGCCTACCCATGCGCAGATCAGGCATACCGCCACATATATCCAGATGTTGGGGAATAGTGCGGCCCAAGCAGCTTCCGAAGTAGCAGCAGCGCCCGAGGCGCCTGTATGGTTGCCTCCCAGCACCGGACTGAAAAGCAGCAGCGGAACGAAAAAAACGATCATCATCAACCGCGTCACTTGAAAAAAAGTGACGATGGTCAAATCGATCTGCTTGAACTCCTCTGCGAGCGTAATCATCTGCGTGAGCCCGCCGGGGATACTCGCGGTCATCATCGTCGGGAAGTCGATCCCCGACAGTTTGGATATAAAAAAGGCGATGATCGCGCATAGCGCAATCAATGCGACGGTCATCATCAGCATGGAAGGCAGTTGATGCACGATTTCGATGAGCGCCGCTTTCGTCAGCGACAATCCGATGGAATAGCCGACGATCACAATCCCTGCGTCGCGCACGTAAGAAGGCCAGTAGAGCGGCAGCTTGGCCCATTTGGAAGCCAGCAGCACGGCTATCATCGGCCCCAGCAGCCACGGAATCGGCATGCGAATAATCGTGAACAAGCATCCCCCGGCTGCGGAGACGAGGCAGGTCAAGAGAAAGCGGGCCGCCTTAGAATCCGGAAGTTTAACGGCCATGATGCATTCGACTGAAATCTAGGTGAAACGGGTCCATCATAGAAATTCGCTCCCTGTCATTCGTTATAAATACCCGGTCAAAACAAAATTATAATTATCATAGCAACTATCTGTTCAAAAGTAAAATACGAACAGACGCCTCCCGAACAACCGTGTATACGGGATGGAGGCGTCTTTTTGCTACCCTTCAAATAGCCAGGTCCAGCGAAATCGTACAGGTGGTGCCTTTTCCTTTTTCGCTTTTGACTTCTATCGTACCTTGCATTTTCCGAATAATGCTAAAAGAAACCATGGTCCCTAGCCCGGTTCCTTTTTCTTTCGTCGAATAATAAGGGGTTCCCAGGCGGTCGACCTGCTCTTTTGTCATCCCCGTTCCGGTATCGATAATGGAGATGACGGCATGCCGCTTCATTTTTTGCAAATGAATCGTTAATTGCCCGCCGCTCGGCATCGCTTCAATGCTGTTTTTTCCGATATTCAAGAAAGCTTGGCGCAGTTTGGTTTTATCCCCGTGAACGAGCAGCTGTCCATCCGGCGATTGCGTCAGTATGCGTACGTTTTGAAAATTGGCAAAAGAGGCAAGAACGTTCGTGATGTAGTCGATCTCGCTTTTCAAATCGATAAGTTCGACGTTGTCCGACTCCGGTTTGGCAAAAGTCAAATAATCTGAAATAATTTGCTGGGCCCGATCCAGCTCATCCAGACAAATTTTTTGATAATACTGCCTGCTTTCGTTGCTGATTTTTTCGCTCCCCATCAATTGAATGAAGCCCCTGACCGAAGTAAGCGGATTCCTGACTTCATGGGCGACGGAAGCGGCCATTTCGCTGGCGACTTTGAATTTCTCATTATTCGTAATTTCATCGCGCTGGCGCACATTTTTTTTGAAAATTTCCAGCATGTAGACGTAAAGCCCTGCAACGAAACATTGCAGCAAAATGGTTCTATAACCGCCCGGAGCCACGTAATCCGCCCACGCCTGATTATTTTGTATCAAATACAAATAAACGGTTTGAGCCAGCATTCTAATGATGAAGTAGACAACGACTGAGGAAATGATTTTCTTCAACAACGAGAACGTTTGGAAATTTTTGATATACAATAACATCACGCAAAACGCGGGGATGAGTGCAAGAATGTACTCGATTTGATGAGGGCTCCCCATGAAGAACCGGCAAACAATCAAGGTGACAAATAGCAGCAGGGAGACGTAAGCGCCTCCATATAAAGAGCCTATGATAAGCGGAATACCGCGGAAATCGAAGGTGAGTTTTTGGATCATAGCAGGAAAAAACATTGTTGCAACCAGTGCGGAGCCAAAAATAATATAAACGGCAACCCGGTTATACAAATGCGTACGTTCGGCTTTGAAGACATGGACATATAACGCTATCGGGAGGAAAACGAGGAATACATTCAATAATAGGTCTTTGTAGTAGTTAAGCATACATCCTCCTGGTCTCGATCCCCATTATAATAAGTCAGTTGCCATATTGAGGGAGTTTGGATACATCAATCGAGACCTGCTTGGATTCTTCCATAAGCACTAGCTTCATCTTCTCCCAAGATGCATGAATGACAGGAGCAGGAGGCGTAGGCACATCTGCGAAATGCGCCCTAATAGTGTCAATCAGCAGTCGCTCAAATTGCTTTTCATCCATCCCACACACACCCTGAAATTCCGTTTTATTCTACTATTATATGGAAAAATTGTGCTTGTTTTCATCGTAAATATTTTGCGTGTTTGTGCAAATGGTGTTGCGTGATTGTGCAAATCGGATGAAATAAGATTGATCAAAACAAGCGGGTTTAAATTGCATTTTTTAATGATATATGTGTTGTTTTGCAATCAATATTGTGAGGGATGTGTGTTTTTTGTGGAAATCTGTTAGATTATGGGTTAATATGGAACTTGTATTGAATCCAATGTACTATATTTGTAGTTTCAAATACCTAAATGACCAAATGAAAATGAAAAGGCAAACCTGTTCGAAAGACAGGGACGCAAAGCCACGGGCCTACTTCTGCGGGGATATGTCGTAAGGCATCCCTCAAGGAAACGGCAGCCGGGTCACCGAAACCAGTTGGTTTTTTTGTTTTGAAAAAAGTAACTTTTTTACTGTGGAGGTATAAAAATGAAAGTTCAATTAGTTACAACAATAGCGGTTATCGTGCTGCTCGGAAGTTCAATTCACGATGTCAAAGCCGATACAACCGCCGCCGCACCGGCAACAAAGTCAACGAATATTGCCGGCACGGTTTCTGCGGGCAGCTTCAGCGATACGAAAGGGCACTGGGCGGAGGCGACCATCGCCGGTGCGGTTCAAAAAGGGTACGTGGACGGCTATCAGGATCATACCTTCAAACCGGACGAACAAGTAACGCGGGCAGAATTTATCAAAATGGCGGATTCCGCGCTTCATATTTCAGTTTCGGGTGCCACCGTCGGCAGTGATTGGTATTTGCCTTACGTTAACGCGGCGGTCAGCGCGGGGATTCATGAGTGGAGCGACTTTACGATCGGGGACTGGAATACGCCGATGACCCGCCAAGAAATGGCGCGCATAGCGGTTCGGGCGGCAACCGGCGACAAGAACACGGAGGACAAGAAGTGGATGTATCTTGGGACCAAAGCCGGTCTGATCACAGGCATGGATGACACCGGCACGCTAGGGGAGGATCAAACGACAACCCGCGCCCAAGCGGCGGCAACCATTGAGCGCATCCTTTCCATTAAGGGCGGCCAGACGCTTTCTGTTGACAAACATGCCGTATCGAGGGCTGAGATTGTATGGCATAAAACCAACGTTATTACGATGCTTCCCCGTTATTTTGCAAAGACGTTGAAAGACGAGAAATTTCATGATGAATTACTTACAACGACAACTGCCGATGGAAATATGTCATGCAGCGTTAATAGATACGTTGTAGTCGATTTGGACGATCCGAATGATCCGAACCGAAATCTTGTTCCAAGTGATGTAAGCGAGTTTCAATGGAAGGACTTTAAAACGGGGGAATGGGTGCAATTGAAAGGTAATAATTACATCATTGTTACTGAAGCTACGATGAAGATTAATAGCTTTCCAGCTAATATAACAAGTGTAACTGGATGCAGCGCAGGTATTCCGGATCGCGCTTATGATGCAACTGGGGACTTAAATTCAAAAGGGGCATTGAGTAGAATTGCAGGTATCAATATTCCCTTTAAAAAAGCAGGTCATGAGGCTACATTTATTACTTACGATAGCACTTATAGAGGAAATACAGGCGATATGATTAACGAAACACGATATTTCTTTGAGGCCGTACCTAGAGGGAATCTAACTCCTACAGCGGCAGGCGGGCAAACCAGAGTTGTCTTTAATAGTATCAATGCTAATTCTCCAACATTAATCTACACTGGCATTTTATCTGATTAAACTAACTGTAGGGTGAGGTTATTGAAAAAACTATGTTTACACTTTGTTGCAATTTTGACTATTGCATTTTTAGTGGTTCCGATATTACCACAGATAGCTACAGCAGCTCCAATAAAACTAGGTGACATTGATTACTCTACTAGTGTTGTGCAAGCTTATACACCGCCAGGGAAACCAGCGGGAGAACTTGTTACATATGATCACTTCAATTATTCAGACGTGACCATTATTCCATCACCAGGAAAAACCGTGCAAAGCGCTTGGTTGCAGGATAAAAACGGGAATGTTTATGAATATCTAACAAAGTCGAGTGGGAACAATTGGCACATACCAACGATTACAGGGATTGAGAAGTCGTTCACCACTTCGGCTATTCCATGGAGTGCTTACTTTGGATGGTTCCGCGATCCGGGTTGGCCTGATCCGCAAAATCCAGGACAAACATTAGGGTATGTCTGGATGTATGATGATAACAATTCACGTACCTATTATTCAACTTACCCATTAATTACTGATCGTCCTGTTCCAGAAATGTATCCAACGGATAGTGCTTACCATTATATACCGGGGGTACATCCAGGTGTCCGCTCTAAAGATATTAATAGTGCAACTGCGACTATACATCATTCTGCAAACATTTCAGTCTCCTCGCTGGTTATGGATGAAGATCAGTCAGTAATAATCGATTCTGACAAGGCAGTAAATGTTAGGGTGGGACCATCGGACATTGTTTATGACCCTTCTGTAATGATAGACCCAACATGGCAAAACCATGCGATACCTGAATCTAGTATTATTGATAAGGGGCCAGATTTTATTGATCTTAGTTCTGGTACGTTCAACTTCCATATTAAGGCTTCTTTTGATAATAACAAGTACCAAGAGGATTCAAATGGGCCTGATGGCTTGGTTATTAAATGGTACGATGGTTGGAAAATCACTTTTCATGGTTCTTTGTGGTACGTGCCAGATCTTTCTATTTATTACGATGAAGATGGGGCACCGCCGACAACACCGCCCAACAGCTGTTCCTTCATGATCGGCCCCCCGATCAAAGGAACGATCAACCAGGACGCCGTCATGGACCCTGCGGCCAGCGGCGTGCTTCGCGCGGATATGCGGGATGTAGAAAGATTTGATGTATTAAAAGGCATCCCGACTTCGGAAAGCCTCTATGCGAACGCATTGGGGCTGAATTATTTATTTCAAAATCAATTCGCGAATATGACCGGTGAAGTGACCTACTCTGTTCCTGTGAAGAAAACATATGTATGGACGGTTTCAGGGGGACCGATGGCCCCACCCGTCACCATGACTCAAACCGTGAATCAAACGATGACCGTGACACGTCCGTATTCGTACTGGCGAATCGACAATCTGGAAGTGTACGAACTGGAAAAAGCCACAGTCAGCAATTATGCGCTAGGCGGGTACGGCGGGACCGTAACGCTGGATGCCACCGGCTATACAGGGCCGACTTTGCAGTCCGGCAACAACGACGATGTAGCCACGCACGTGCATCCGGCCTCCTGTAACAGCGTCGATCTCGGTACAGGCGGTGGCCCTCCACCGGGAGGTACGCCGCCGGAGTTTCAATCGGCGGCGGAGAACGCCGTGGGTCGCAACCAGGTGAACAACGATCTGGTCGTTTTTAACGGCGTTACGATTATGGAAAATGCCCGGCACCCCGATCAGGGACAGACGCCGGGAACGATCCCGCAGCCGACGATGATCGGCCGGGATGTGCTGTACGGCAATGGCTACGTCGTCAGCAATTCGCTTGTCAACCGGGCGGACCAGCCGACGACCGGCACGATCTATTACCCGCTGATCCCGGGGAATGTCAAAGGCGGATCGGATAAAACGTATCCGATCGACGGGATTAATCCGGTGACGGTGCATACACCGGTGGTCATGTACCCGTCTGTGACCGACGATCAGGCGCACAACGAAAAAGTCGTGCCCACCGCAGGCCGGGCGGCGGTCATTTTGGACCGGCCGTTCACGGTGTTCGTGCCGACGACCGGCCAGCATGACGCGTACCCCGGCTTCGGCGGGTACGGGGTCACGGGCGGTTACGGCGATTATGCCAAGTACACCGCCAACAAGCAAGTCCGCTTCGAGTTCGACGTCTGGAATGCGGACAAGTCGGCGTACATCGTGGCGGGGACATGGGTCGACATTCCGGTGAATCAACCGGACATGACGTTCATCATGCCGACGTGGATCGACGAAGGGTTTTATACAGTTCATTTTCGGTCGATTGCGATCAATGCGCCTACGAACTTTACGACACAAACGAGCGCCAATTTCGATTGGCCGAATCACGTAGCGACGAACACGATCCCGGTAGAGGTGATCGGCAGGCTGTACGATTTTCATATCACGGATATCGGCGACTACGACTGGCAGTACGTGTTCCGCACGAGCGACGGCATCTCGCCGACAGGCGTTTCGTACTGGACCGGCACGAACGATATCGACGGAAGCCCGCGGGGCAACAGCTATCCGTATGTGCTGCCGATTCACCCGGGAAGCCACCCGTTTCCGGGCTATGACCATACCGTGTCGATCAAGACCGGGTATCATTTTAAATTCGACTTGAAGACGAAGGGAAATATGTTCGGACGCCGGGATGGGATTCGGATCACGCCATCGTTTTATTTTGTGAATAAGGATGGCACGGGGCGCATTCCGGTGGATTTGTACTACCACGCCTACTCGGAGAAACCGGTGAGGTATTTTGTAAAAATCGGCTCCGCGGACGACAAGCAGCAGCGGCATGTGCTGCTGAACGACACGATGCGTAATGTGCCGGGCGAAGAGCTTACCGATACGGCCGCGTATGTGGCCGACAACTATGGCGTAAGCGACTTTTTGTACCGGGCTAAGCGCAAGTCTTGGGTTGGCAATGCGTACGCATGGTTCACGTCGCCATGGCTGACGCGGACGATGATCGGACCGAAAACCGGCGTGCCCGGTTCGGTAGATCCGCAGCGGGCGCTGGCATCGATCCAGCATTGGTATGGCGAGTACAGCTTGCCGGCGGCTCCTTATGTGGTAGCAGCGGGTACGAACATCGCGGAATACGGGAGAACGCATGGCGGGTTGGACGATCATTCACCGATCTTTTTGAAGGATGGCTACATCATTGTGAATTTCAACTTGGAGAGCATCAAGAACGCCGATTATGCCAATCCCTTTCTGCGCTATTACCGGCTGCCCGGGGAGAGCGTCCCGCTGGACAACCAGTGGCAGATGGAAGGATTCAGCAATACGACGATGGATAAGTACGGCAACACGTTCACGTTGATGGACGGCGATGTGGCGTTCTATCATGGGGATTTATCCAGTTATGACGATTTTGGCGCCAGGGTGACGCATTAAACGAGTTTACGATCCACTAACGAAAGGGGAACCTAGGTGCAAATACGTGTAGACACGTCGACGCTGCGGGCCACGGCAAGCGAGCTTCATGCGACGATCGGGACGCTGGAGCGCATCCAAAGCCAGCTCCGCAGTGCGATGAACGGGCTCACGATGTCCAGCCGGCAGCGGTCCGATGTGGATAGCGGCTACCAATCGATTGACCGGATGCTGCGGGACCTGCGCTACGAACTGCAGCAAATCCAGGACTTCACCACGAAAAAAGCGAATCAATTCGATGAGGCGGATGGGAAAGGCGCGGGTATTTTCAGCGGAAGT
>NZ_JBZYAO010000047.1:0-59731 GCF_059820445.1 Paenibacillus sp. sgz302190 | reverse complement strand
GAAGTGAGGAGCCGTATGCGTGAATTGCGCACGTACGGATCTGAGAGGGGTATGGGGCACAATCCGAGAAGGAAAGGCCCCGCCTACTCGACCAGGCTTTTTTTGTTAATGTGGTTTATTTTGGCGAAAAGCCTGCAATTGTGCAGGAATTTTCGATGAAAATGCCCCTAAGCCCTTGGGTTCGATGAAAAGCCTGCACAATTGCAGGAATTCTGCGCTGTCAGCGTATCTACTAGTAAAAAGATGTATTTTTGCAGGTTTTTTGTGCATAGCTAGACTGCGGGGTGAACCGGTCTGGCGATAGGGCAAGGCTTTTGCGGGTTTTCTCTTCGTTGCCAAGGGGTCTCGCTTAACAGGCTCTCACGCAGCCTGGAGGTTGGAGAACGGGCAAACGCTGATTTTGGCGCGGACCGTTCTTTCTTGTCGGGTGCGTATAGAAAAGCGTCGTCGTATTTAGCTCACGATGGTAACGCAGCCGTATCGTTCTTAGACGCATCGGTTTTGACGCGTGGATGTGCTGCCCCTCGGCATCTTTACGGCAGGACAAGACGGCAAAGTCACCATTCCGGCTTTGGCGCGGGCACTTGACGGTTACGTGGGCCGTACGGTAAGCTGCACATTGCAAAAAAACTCCTCCGATCGCTCGAAACAGCGATTAGAGGAGTTTTTTGTCAATAAGCAATGCCTATGCGGCAGCCGGCGAATTCGCCGCTCAACACCTGCTTATACGTAAACTCGGCCGTATCTCCGACGGATATCGATGTGCCGCCTTCGGGCAGAACATCTTTTTCCACCCGATACCGCCCAATCCGTTCGCCGTCGGGCAAATAAGTCGGGCACACGACCGTCCAAGACAGGCCGGACGACGCCAAAAGCTCCCACGCCTTGCGGTGCTCTTCGGCGGCCCGGACGGAAGTGCGCCGCGATTCCGGCGCCTCGTAGCGAAGCAGGCCGGGGTGTTCCCGGCTTTGCAAAATGCCGGCCGTTCCGACGGTGACGATCCGGCCGATGCCGTGAGCCCGCATCGCGCGGATGACAAGCGGCATGCTTGAGGTCAGCGCAGCACCTCCGTCTGTGCTCAGGCAGCTGACGACGGCGTCCGCGCCTCGCATGGCTGCTAGGACGTCCGCTTCGCGGCAGGCGTCTCCTTGAAGCGCAGCAAGGCGATCCGGCAGCCGCCCGAGCTTCCGGGGATCACGCACGAGCGCGGTTGCGCTGTGCCCGTCATCTAATGCAAGCCGGAGCACCTCGCCGCCTACGCGCCCAGTCCCGCCCAAAATGAATATGTGCATCGTCATTCACCGCTTTCCTAGTATTCCATCTATTGTACATGTTCCATGCGGGGCGCGCGAGCCGGGAGTACGGAGCCTACTTGAACCGCGCGGACGAATCCCGCATAATAGTTCTGTACGATTGCTGCGGCAACATTTTACTAGCAAGGGGATTTCCCGCCTATGAGGATCAATAAATTCATCAGCGAAACCGGCGTCTGCTCCAGACGGGAGGCGGACAAGTGGATCGAAGCGAAGCGGATCACCATTAACGGCGAGGTGGCCGGGCTTGGCAGCGTCGTCGGACCGGGCGACGAAGTGCGGATCGACGGCAGGCCGATCGGAGCCAAGAAGGAGCATGTCTACATCGCGCTGAACAAGCCGGTTGGCATTACGAGCACGACGGAAACGCATGTGAAGGGCAATATCGTTGATTTTGTCGGGCACTCCGAAAGAATTTTCCCCATCGGAAGGCTGGACAAAGATTCGGAAGGATTGATCCTGCTGACCAATAACGGCGATATCGTCAACCAAATTTTGCGTGCGGAAAATAATCACGATAAAGAGTACATCGTAACGGTCAATAAACCCGTCACACCGATGTTTTTGCAGGGGATGGCCGGCGGTGTCAAAATTCTGGGCACGACTACGAAGCCCTGCGAGGTTCACCGGGTGGGCGAAAGAGTGTTCCGCATTATCCTGACGCAAGGGCTGAACCGGCAAATTCGCCGCATGTGCGAAGTGTTCGGGTACAGGGTCGTGCGTTTGCAGCGCGTGAGGATTATGCACATGCATCTCGGCAATCTGAAGACAGGCAAGTGGAGAAATTTGACGCAGGGAGAATTGCAGGAACTAATGCGGATTCTGGGGACAGCAGATGCAAAATCCTGAATGAGATCAAGGGCTTGAGAGCCCTTGATCTTTTTTTTTGGCAAAAAAAGACCCGCTGCTTGTAGCAGGGGTCTTTCCGCTAAGGAAGCCGGGAGTCGTTTAGAAGCGTTTTGCTGCCTCTTTGGCATCTGCGATTGCTTTTTCTTTAATAGCCGGAGCTTTCTCTGCCGATGACGTTCCCTCGACAAAAATCCCCTCGAGCGATTGAACCCCATAGAACTGCATAACTTTCTTCAAATAACTGTATCCCGATTCTAATGGAGCCGCAGGACCTTCCGAATATACGCCGCCGCTAGCTTGAATATGCAGGGCTTTCTTGCCGGACAGCAGGCCGACGGGACCATTTTCGGTGTATTTGAAAGTTTTACCCGCAACTGAAGTAGCGTCGATGTATGCTTTCAAAACCGGAGGGAACGAGAAGTTCCACATTGGAGAAACATAAACGTATTTGTCGGCGGCTACGAATTGATCAACGAGTGCCCCAAGACGAGCTACTTTTGATTGTTCCGCAGCGGACAGTTGATCGAAAGAAGAACCTGACTGAAGTTTTCCCCAACCGCTGAAAACCTCGGCGTCAATTAGCGGGATATTTTCTTTATACAAGTCCAGATGAATAACTTCATCCGTTGGATTTGCTTCGCGGTATGCTTCAATAAATTCTTTTCCTACAGCAAGGCTGAAAGATGCTTGAGAATCGAGAGGATGTGCGGTGATGTAAAGTACAGTTGCCATGAATCAAAACTTCCCTTCTATATGTTAGAATACTTACTCTGTCAGTATAACATATAATCTATAGTTTGTTACAAATTATTATTTGCTTACAAAATTTTAAAAGATGAAAAAATGTATATTCGAGATTACAACGTCATTTCGGGAACAAACCGTGTGCTTCGGAGTTTTGAGAAAGTCTGGATGCCCAGTGGGTGCCAAACGTATGTGAAGCAGCCTGGTATCGCGTCAGGAGATGGCACATCTGTTTGCAGCACGAGGAAAACCTGCAAAAGGTTTTTGCTCGCTGATACGCTGCAACCGAATTTTCCTGCAAAAATGCAGCAATTTCCGCGAATACATAAGCTCTGACCCGTTTTGATCGGGAATTCCTGCACAATAGCAGGCTGCCCAAAAAGCCCCGCGTCAGAGGCGATAACCAAAATCTGCCCGCCTGCAAGAATAAAACCTGCAAAAATACATGAATTTGCGTCCTTGATCGCTGGCCACGAACAATTCCTGCAATTGTGCAGGTTTTTCAGCGGAGATAGGGGCTCAGGTTCACTTTTAGCGAAAATTCCTGCACTTTTGCAGGATTTTCGCCAAAATAAGTCAATTTTCGATGAAAAGCCTGCACTTTCGCAGGTTTTCTCTCTACCAAGCTGCTTCCTGACCGGTTGCGCAGTTCCATAACCTACGCTGGGAGAAGCGCGCCCGGAAAAAGCGGCTGTCCCCCAAATTAGGGGCTCACTGTTTCCCCTAACCCTAACAAAGTGTCGCGACTTTATCGAGCAGCCTGCACTTTCGCAGGTTTTTCGGCCTGCCAAGCGGCTGCGCCCCCAGTCAGGGCCCCCTCTGGTCTGCCCCAGGAGTCTGGCGGGCGGATTTACGCTTCCGTTATTTTTTATTTTCATGGCGTTTGGCCAGCAACCTTTTTTCGGATGGCGGCGTCTAGGGTGTAGAACTGGAAAAGTTTATCGCTATTAAGCGTACGAGGAGGAAGATTCATTTGAAACTGGTCAAAAAAGCAGGAACCGTCGCTATCGCATCAGCGCTTCTGCTCACTGCGGCTCCGCAGGCATGGGCGAATGATGCCGCAGTAGGGACTCAAGCTATCAGATTGCCCATCAAAGGCGACGACACCGCACAGCTCGAGCCCAAAATTACTAAAGACCAAGCCCTTGAACTTGCCAGGAAATACGTTGCAATTCCGGATGGGTATACGCTGCAGTCGGCTAACCTGAACGCTTATTATGTAATGAACGGACACAGCATTCCGAACTGGAACTTAAGTTTCGTGAAGAAAGTGAAAGACCAGTATTTAGGCGATCTGCATGTTACGATTAACGGTATTAGCGGAGAAATGGTCGGATATTCGATCAACGACAAAGATCCCGAGCATAAATTGAGCTACCCGCCGAAAGTCGATTTCAAAGGAGCCAAAGCGATCGCTTCCGCATGGATCGGGAAGGTGAATCCTGATAAGCAGAAGGAACTGCTGTACAACCAGACGGAAGAGGATTCCTTCCGCACCCCTCTGAATGGAAATTATCAGTACAACATCCGTTTTGACCGGGCGGTTAACGGCATTCCGTTTATGGAGAACGGCGTCAATGTCACTGTGAACGGGGACGGGCAGGTAACCGGCTACAATTACAACTGGGATGACGATGTGACATTCGAGACGAATGTGACGCCGATCGGCGAGGACAAAATCGCCCAGACCTTCAAAGACAAAGCCGACGTTACCTTAGCCTATCAAATCCCTTATGAAGCAAAAGGCGAGAAAAAACCGCTCATTGCCTACACATTAGTCCCATTCGCCCTGAACGCTGTGAACGGCGAAGTTTGGAACCAGGGCGCTTTTTCCCAGTCTCTTTATGCAAGTGACAAAAATCCGCTTACAGAGCAACCGCTGTCCGGTAAACCGGCTTCCAATTTGAATCTGACCAAGGAAGAAGCCGTCAAAAAGGTAACCGATGCGTTCAAGCTGCCCGATGACTACAAGCTGCGCGACGCTTCCTACAACGAGGTCACTTCCCCTGAGACGGGAGAGAGCAGCTCAAGCTGGAACCTGAACTGGAGCCGGCCGGCGGCGGAGAACGATTCGACGGGTAAAATCGGCGGCAGCGGCGCCTGGGCTGCGGTGAACAGCAAAACCGGCGAGATTATGAGCTTCAACAAGTACATTAATTATCCAAATGACGGGACCAAGCCGGTTGACGGCAAGGTAGCGCTGGATACAGCCAAAGCGTCGGCCATCGATTTTGTGAAAAAGAATTTGCCCGCTTACACGGACCAGCTCGTAATGAGCGCACCTGTAGAAAAGAACATACCTGCCGAACAATTGAAACAGCAGCGCACCTGGGAGTTCAATTTCAAACGGGTTATCGATGGCGTGAGCGCCAATTACGAGAGTGTGAATGTGAGCATTGACCGGACTGACGGCGCGATCTTGAATTACTACAATTCGATTACCAATTTGCCGTATCCGAAGCAGAAGCCCGAAGTGATCGCCCTCGACAAAGCGAAAGAAACGCTGCTATCGCAGTATGAGATCAAGCTGAACTATGTGGTAGCGAACAGCGGGGCTCCAGGGGGCATTCCCATCGAGAAATACAGATTGATGATCGCAGCGGGAGAAAGCGTTCCGAGCGCTCCTGTGGGCGGAGACAATAAAAAGCTCGAGGCTAAACTGGTCTACTCCCTGATTCCGAAATTCACGCGCGAACAGTTCTTCCTGAACGCCCAGACGGGGCAGTGGGTCAATGCCTCCAACGGCGAAGTCATTTCGCTGGAACGCGTGAAAGTGGACGATATCGAGAATCATTGGGCGAAGAACGAGCTGCAATTGATGCTGGACTATCAAGCGCTTGACGTCAAAGACGGCAAGGTGAACCCGGATCAAGCCATCACTCGCGGGGAATTGATCAAAATGCTGGTCATTGCGATGAACGGAGGCAACAGCGGCATTTATTACCCTGCGGCACGCGCAGCTTCCTTCGCGGATGTGCAAAGCACGTCCAAATATTTCGCCTATGTCGAAAATGCGGTCGACCGCGGATTGCTGGTTCCTGGCGAGGATTTTAATCCGGAAGCCAAAATCACCCGCGAAGACATGGCCCAGCTCATCGTTAAGGCGCTTGGTTACAAAAGCTTGACGAAATACGAGAATGTTTTCAACAAAAACTTTGCGGATGCGGCCAAGCTGAAAAATATCGGAGAAGCTGCGATTGTCGTCGGTCTGGATATCATGTCGCTGAATAACGGCAGCTTTGAGCCCGGGCAGGAAGTGACAAAAGCACAGGCTGCCGTAGCGTTCTCCCGCTACCTGCAAAAGCGCGCCGATCTTCAGGACCAGCGACCCCGTTACGTATACTAAATCCTTATGGAACAAGCATGCCGCATCGCCGGTGTGCTTGTTTTTTTTACGGGAAACGGTTCCCGCTTTCCGAAACCCGCCGTGTAAAATTATTCCCCGTGTGCTTCCCAGCCCTGCAAGATATGTTACAATAGGCTTTAAAACTTAATCTTGTGCGAACACGGCAAAAGGAGCAGAAGAGCATGGCTGTAAATGGAAGAGTAGGTCTGGAAGACATCATCAAGGCGAATCATGTGCTCAGCAAAGTGATCGAGCCCTCGCCCCTGCAGCGCAACGAGCTTTTATCAAACTTGTATGAGTGCAACGTATACTTGAAACGCGAAGATTTGCAGATCGTGAGATCGTTCAAAATTCGCGGAGCTTATAATGTCATTCAAAGCTTGTCTCCCGAGGAGCGGGCGGCGGGAGTCGTCTGCGCCAGCGCCGGCAATCACGCGCAGGGAGTCGCTTTTTCCTGCAAGCACTTGGGCATCGAAGGAAAAATCTTCATGCCGACGACGACGCCCCGGCAAAAGATTTCGCAGGTCAAGCTGTTCGGCGGAGCTTTTGTCGAGGTCATCCTTACAGGAGATACCTTTGACGATTCCTCCGCTCAGGCCAGGGAGTACTGCGCCCGGGAGAACAAGGCGTTTATTCATCCGTTCGACGACGCGCGCACGATTGCCGGACAAGGCACGGTCGGTCTTGAGATTATGAACCAGATGCCTGAGACGCCGGATTTTATTTTTGCCACGATCGGCGGCGGCGGACTTGTCTCGGGAATTTCCACTTATGTGCAAAGCGTAGCTCCGCAGACGCGCATTATCGGCGTAGAGCCGGAGGGCGCCGCAAGCATGTCTGAGGCGCTTAAGCTGGGACAAGTCATCACGTTGGCAACGATCGACAAATTCGTCGACGGGGCGGCCGTGAAGCAGGTAGGGCAATTGAATTACGAGATTTGCAAGGAGAATGTCGAGGATATCGTTATCGTGCCAGCCGGCAAGGAGTGTACGACGATTCTGGAGCTTTACAACAGCAATGCGATCGTGATCGAGCCTGCCGGGGCGCTTCCGGTTGCGGCGCTTGACGCATACAAGGAACAAATCCGCGGCAAAAACGTAGTCTGCGTCATCAGCGGCGGCAACAACGACATTGACCGGATGCAGGAAATCAAGGAGCGCTCGTTGATCTACGAGGGGCTTAAGCACTACTTTATTTTGAACTTCCCGCAGCGCGCCGGTGCTTTGCGCGAGTTTTTGGAGGAAGTTCTCGGGCCTTCCGACGATATTACCAGATTTGAATATACGAAGAAAAACAATAGAGACGACGCGCCGGCGCTGGTCGGCATCGAGTTGAAAAACAAGGACGACTACCACGGGCTTATCGAGCGTCTCTCGCGCAAAGATTACGGCTACATCGAGATTAACAAGGATCCGAAGCTGTTCAATCTGCTCATTTGAAAATTTCCGATTTACAGCAGAACCGGAAGATTCTATTAGCTAATTTTGGTTAAATATGGTATAGTAAATAAGTCCCAGAAAACTCGAATATTTTTCGAAAAAAGGCAAACTTGCCGAAAGGCAAGGACGCAAAGCCGCAGGTCTAAGGTTGCATTCAACTAGGACAGCTGGGCTGCCGAAGGGTTGAATTATACCTAACAGGTACTACCTGCGGCTATTCCATGTGATGGAATAGCCTTTTCTTCTTTATACAGGTTTGGGGGGAGGAGGTTATAAGCGTGAACGGCGGTACATCATCCAAACGGGAGCGGCATGCAATTAACTTTGCGTGGGAATATTTGTGCCTGCTTGGCGTCAGTCTGCTGACGGCGAATCTGCTTGTCTCGGCATCGTTCCATGCAATGGGCTGGCTGGCCGGGATATTGTTTGCGGGCTTTGCTTGCTCCGCTTTTCTCGTCAAGCGAAAGGCTTCTATTGTTTTATTGGCGGCAGCGGCGTGCGCATGGCTGCTGCTTTCATTCGTGTTTCTTGCGTCCGAATTGTTCGCAAGTTTGTTGACTCATACGGTCCTGTGCATGTTTTTCGTCTACGGGATCCGGCAGTTGGCTGCGTCGCGGGAGCATTATAAGAGCAGGAGCATGGAAATGGAATACATCGCGCATCACGATTCCTTGACGGGTTTGCCGAACCGCAGGCTGTTCGAAGACCGTCTGGAGCGGTCACTGCTGCATGCCAAGCGCCACAATACACTGGTTGCCGTTGTTTTTTTGGATCTGGACCGTTTCAAGCATGTGAACGACACGCTCGGGCACGCTTATGGCGACATGCTCATCCGGCAGGCCGGCCAAAGGCTGACAAGCAGCCTTGGGGAAGAAGATACCGTATACCGTCAGGGCGGGGACGAGTTTACGATTTTGCTGCCTCATATTATGAAGCAGGAGGATGTCCGCCTCGCAGCGTCCCGTATTCAGGCGGCGCTTGAGGAGCCTTTTGTGCTTGAGGGAAGCCCTTTTGCGGTTTCGGCAAGCATGGGGATTGCGCTGTACCCGTATGACGGGGAGACGCCGCGGCAGTTAATGAAGCATGCGGACGAAGCGATGTATGCGGCCAAGAAGCATGGGGAAAATTACCTCCGTTTCTATGACGCAGAAATAAATGCCGAGCCGGCAGGCCCGGAGCGCATGGAGCGGGCGCTTCGCGCCGCCTTGGACAATGGCGAACTGGAGCTGTACTATCAGCCGCAATATGAGCTTTCCGGCAAACGTCTGATCGGAATGGAGGCGGTAATCCGCTGGCACTGTCCGGGGCAGGGGGAAATCCCGGGCAGCGAGTGGGTGCGCGTCGCCGAGGAAACCGGCCTGATGACCGCCATCGGCGAGTGGACGCTGCGAACAGCGTGCCAACAGGCGAAAAGCTGGCTGGACGCGGGATATCCTCCTTTACGGCTGACCGTCGCTGTAACCGCTTCACAGTTCAGGGACCGAGGCTTCATCGATCTGGTGGCCGACGCCATCAAGGAAACGGGCCTTGAGCCCGGCATGATCGAGCTCGATTTGGCGGAAGACATATCTTCTTCCGGCGTGGAGGAGACCGGCGAGAAGCTGAAGTTATTGAAAGCTTTCGGATTTCGAATCGCCATGGACGATTTGTGCACCGGCCTGTTCACCAGAAGCGGCGCCGACCGGGTGCCGATGGACAGCGTCAAGCTCGATAGCACGATCGTCCGCGACCTTCCCGAAGACGGCGAAAATCAGCTGCTGGCGGAAGCGATCGCCATGATGGCGCAGCGTCTGCGTCTTAATCTGATCGCCAAGGGAGTGGAAACCGAGGAGCAGCTCGAACATTTGCAAAGTATGCAATGCACGGAAGCTCAAGGCAAGCTTTTCAGCAGCCCGCTGCATCCTGAGGAATTCATTCAATTAATGAAAGACAAAATAAGTTAACGGAAATGATATGGATTTTATCAACCACAGGTAGTATAATCGGGAATTGGGGCTCTACACCTATTTGTAGCCAGTCACAAACATGATTATGTTACCTTGTATGACATGACGAATTGTGCCGCAATAACGGGGAAACTACTTTTCCGCCCTTGGAATTGATGGTACAATTGACACATGAATGCGTTACATATTTTCATTCCTTCATGGTGACACTACAAGTTGGCCTTTCGTGAAGCAGTCTAAAGAAGTAGTCAAATTTATTAGTTGGGGGTAATACGATGAAAAAAGTGTTTTCAACTGCATTAATGGCTGTTACAGTGACAGCGGTAGTGCTGTCCGGATGCGCAAAGAAAGAGGATAAAACAGGCGGCGCATCGGCTTCTCCGGCTCCTAGTGCGGCAGCTACGGCGGCGGCAACTCCGGGCGGCGCGGCCAAAGACATGAAGATCGGAATGGTTACCGACATCGGCGGCGTGAACGACAAGTCGTTTAACCAAAGCGCTTGGGAAGGCTTGCAAAAGCTGAAAAAAGACACCGGCGCCAATGTGAAAAATCTGGAGAGCAAAAGCGACTCCGATTACATCCCGAACTTGAACCAATTCGTCAAAGATAAATACAACCTGACTTGGGGAATCGGCTTCCTGATGGGCGATGCGCTGAAAACGGTAGCGACCCAGAACCCTGATGCAAAACTGGCCATTATCGACAACGTCGTAGAAGCTCCGAACGTAGAGTCGGTTACATTCTCCGAGCAAGAAGGCGCTTATCTGGTAGGCGTAGTTGCAGGTCTTACAACGACAACGAACAAAATCGGCTTCGTCGGCGGTGTGAAAATTCCGGTTATCCAACGTTTTGAAGCGGGCTTCAAAGCGGGAGTTGCGGCAGTTAACCCTAAAGCCACAATCCAAATCAACTACACAGGCGCTTTTGACAAGCCTGACCTTGGCAAAGCGGCAGCCGCAACCATCTATAACGATGGCGCGGACATCATTTTCCACGCAGCAGGTTCGACGGGCAACGGCGTATTCAACGAAGCGAAGGACCGTTTCAAAGCCGGCAAAAAAGTATGGGTAATCGGTGTCGACAAAGACCAATCCCTGGAGTTTGGCGACGACGTCACCCTCACTTCCATGTTGAAACGCGTTGATCAAGCGGTTGAGCGCGTGTCCAAAGATGTCATCGACAACAAGTTCCAAGGCGGCAAAACCATAGTTCTCGGTCTGAAAGACAACGGCGTAGGCTTGCCTGAAACTTCCAAGAAAAACGTTAAGCCTGAAATTTTGGCAAAAGTCGATGAATACAAAGCGAAAATTATTAGCGGCGAAATCAAAGTCCCTGAACAATAAGCACCTGTTCGCGCGCAGCGTCAGCTCGAGGAACGTGTCGCATGCTATTGTTAAAACAAGGCTGGTTGCATAACTAGCCTTGTTCTTTAGTTCTCAAGGTTTTTCTCCCTATCTCCTACTTCGCTTCATGAAGCGATACCGTCTTATTGCACTTCCTCTAAAAATAATCAGTAGGGTGATCCGATGAGCACAGTAACCCCTGTTGTCGAGCTTTACAATATTACGAAGCGGTTCCCGGGAATCGTTGCCAATGATTCGATCAGCTTGCAGCTGCATAAAGGTGAAATTCATGCATTGCTCGGAGAGAACGGAGCGGGCAAGTCGACGCTCATGAACATTCTCTTCGGTTTGTACCAGCCGGATGAAGGCCATATTAAAATTCAGGGCAAGGAAGTCAATATCGACAGCCCGAACCGGGCGATTGAGCTCGGAATCGGCATGGTGCATCAGCACTTCAAGCTGGTGCAGCCTTTTACGGTTACGGAAAATATCATTTTGGGCATGGAGCCCAAAAAAGGGATGAATATAGATTACCGCACCGCTCAGGAAAAAGTGCGTAAACTGTCCGAGCAGTACGGGTTGAAGGTCGATCCGAAAGCAAAAATTGAAGACATTTCCGTCGGCATGCAGCAGCGTGTGGAGATTTTGAAAACGCTGTATCGCGGTGCGGACATTTTAATTTTCGACGAACCGACGGCGGTGTTGACTCCGCAGGAGATCAGCGAGCTTATGGAGATCATGGACAATTTGGTGAAGGAAGGCAAATCCATCATTCTAATTACCCATAAGCTGAAAGAAATTATGGAAATTGCCGATATGGTGACGATTATCCGCAGGGGTAAAGTCATCGACACGCTGGAGTGCGCGAAGGCCAATCCGCAAATTTTGGCGGAAAAGATGGTCGGGCGCGACGTATCGTTTAAAGTAAGCAAACAGGAAGCGAAGCCTGGACAACCTGTTCTGCAGGTGCAGAATTTGACGGCGCGCAACCAGCAAGGCCTTGCTTCGCTGAAAGGGCTCAATTTTGAAGTCCGGGCCGGCGAAATTTTGGGCATCGCAGGTGTCGACGGCAACGGACAGAGCGAGCTGATCGAGGCGCTGACCGGGCTGAGGCCGGTGGACAGCGGGCGCGTAGTGCTCCAGGGCAAGGAAATCACCAATCATTCCGTAAGGGCGATCTCGGAAGCCGGATTGTCGCACATTCCGGAGGACCGCCATAAGCACGGGTTGGTGTTGGATTTTACAATGAGCGAGAACATGGTTCTCGAAACATATTTTCATCCGGAATATAATCGCAGAGGTTTTTTGAACTACGATGCCATAGACAAGCATGCCGAGGAGTTAATTCAAAAATTCGACGTGCGTACGCCAAGCATATATAACAACGCTCGTTCCTTGTCGGGCGGCAACCAGCAGAAGGCGATCATTGCGAGGGAGATTCACAAGGACCCGAGCCTGCTTATAGCGGCGCAGCCTACTCGCGGTCTGGATGTCGGAGCCATTGAGTTCGTGCACAAGCAGCTGATTGAGCAGCGCGATAAAGGGAAGGCTGTGCTGCTGATTTCTTTTGAATTGGATGAAATTATGAACGTATCGGATCGAATTGCTGTTATTTATGAAGGACAAATTGTGGGTGAAGTGCTGCCGCAGGAAACGAACGACCAGGAGATCGGGATGCTGATGGCGGGCAGCAGGAGCACGAAGGAAGGAGCAGCCCATGAATAAAGCTATAAGGGTTTTTACCGGCGATACTGTGGTCATGCCGCTCGTCGCGATTGTGCTCGGGCTTATATTCGGGGCGCTCGTCATGCTCGCCGGGGGTTACAACCCGATTGATGCCTATATCGCACTGTTCAAACGTATTTTCGGCAGTCCTTACGATCTTGGAGAAACGGTTCGATCGATTACGCCGCTGATTTTGACCGGTTTATCCGTTGCTTTTGCGTTCAGGACAGGCCTGTTCAATATCGGAGCCGAAGGCCAGGTCGTCATGGGCATGACCGGGGCTACTTTAATCGGCGTGAAAATCCAAGGGCTTCCATGGTTCATTCATGCACCGCTGGCTGTTCTCGCAGGAGCGCTGCTCGGCGGCATTTGGGGAGCTATTGCCGGTTACCTCAAAGCGAAGCGCGGTGTGAATGAGGTCATTACGACCATTATGTTGAACTGGATCGCGCTGTTTTTGTCAAATTATATCGTGAATGCATTTTTGCTGGAGCCCAAGCAGCAGCGCTCTTATATGATTCAGGAGTCGGCCATGGTCAATATCGGCTGGCTGTCGCAGCTGATGGATAACGCTCGAATTCACTGGGGGACCTTGATAGCGCTGCTTGGCGCCGTCGCGTTCTACGTCATCCTCTGGAAAACAAAGCAAGGCTTCGAACTGCGGGCTGTCGGCCACAATATCCATGCGGCCCAATACGCGGGCATGGACGTCAACCGCAACATCGTGAAAGCGATGTTCATCAGCGGCGTCTTTGCCGGGCTCGCCGGAGTATTTGAGATTCTCGGCGTGTTCCACTATCAGGTTGTGGCTGCGGCGTCTCCAGGCTACGGTTTTGACGGCATTGCGGTATCGCTTCTGGGGGCCAACAATCCGTGGGGAATTATTCTCGGAGCGGCTTTGTTCGGTGGTCTGACATACGGTTCGGCCGGGATGAGCTTTGGCGCGGACGTGCCGCCGGAAATTATTCGCATCGTGATCGGATCGGTTATCTTTTTTGTAGCGACGCAAGGGATCGTAAAATGGATACTTCTCCCATTCTATGCGAAACGCAAGAAAGAGAGGGCGTTGTAACATGGATTTTCTTACAATATTGAATACGACGCTTACCAAAGGCAGCGAGCTGATCAATACGACGCTTGTATTTTCAACGGCGCTTATTTTTGGGGCTTTGGGCGGCATTTTCTCGGAAAGATCCGGTGTGGTCAACATCGGTATCGAAGGGCTGATGGTTTCCGGCGCCTTTGCATCGGCGGTCGGAACTTACTATGCGGAAGAAGCGAATATGGGCGCTTGGTCTCCGTGGATCGGGCTTTTGGCGGCGGTGGCGTTTGCGCTTATCTTTGCCTTGATTCATGCGGTGGCGTCGATTACGTTCAAAGCGAATCAGGTGATCAGCGGGGTCGTCATTAACTTTATGGCGGCCGGCGTTACGGTGTATTTGGTGAAAATTTTATTTAACGGCGCCGGACAAACGGAAACACTGAACGATGTGTTCAGCAAATACGCGATTCCCGTGCTGTCGCAAATTCCGTATCTTGGGTACGCGATATTCACCGCTTATCCAACGACATATTTGGCGTTAATTTTAGTCGCGGTCACGTACTATGTGCTGTTCAAAACTCCGTTCGGCCTTCGGCTTCGCTCGGTCGGCGAGCATCCTAGCGCCGCGGATACGATGGGCATTAAAGTGAATCGCATCCGTTACATGGCGGTGCTCATCAGCGGCGCGCTGGCCGGGCTGGGCGGAGCGACCATCACGCTGACGACGACAAGCAATTTCTCGCACAATACGATTTCCGGGCAAGGCTTCATCGCGATGGCTGCCATGATCTTCGGCAAGTGGCATCCGTTCGGCGCGCTGGGCGCGGCGGTATTTTTCGGCATGGCGCAGGCGTTGAAAAACTTTTTGCAGCTGTTCGATTTCACGAAAAGCATTCCGCAAGAGTTTTTGTACATGCTGCCGTATGTACTGACAATTCTTGTGCTGGCCGGCGCAGTAGGCAGGGCCAAAGCCCCATCCTCGCTCGGCGAGCCCTACGATCCGGGCAAACGATAACAGCAAACATGCACCTGAACGGGCGACTAAGCTCGAATGGGTGCATGTTTTTGTTTTTAATATTAATAATAGAAGTCTATAATTCCGATTTATGCATTTCGTCCAGAATTCGCTCCATTAACGTATACACTAGAGTGAAGGGGTTCATTTGACGAATATGTATGTCTATGGAAAGCCCTTGTTCTTTATATGTCTGGTCTAAGGTTTGAGCGATTGAAATAGCTTTCCTTATGCTATCCCCGTTCCCAATTATTTGCCGAATCATGCCTTTATCCGATTTTTCATAATCCGCTCTGCCAAGTACCGCTTTAAGACGCTCAAAAATCTTAGTTTTTGTGTCTGAAAAATTAACATTAACATCTTCAAAATGCATGAGCAGCCATATTTCAAAGGATAAATTGCTTGGCAGTATTACGTAATCGTGGGATGAAAGCTGCATTTCGGAAATAGCTTCTTCGATCTCGGGAGGAGCGTCGCAGTCGAAAATCAAACACTTCTCGTATAGGCCGTATTTGCGCAAATTGTTATCGTCATTCAAATAATGATTCGCGAAATTAAGAACTCTTCTCGCATTCCCTCCGGCCAAAGTAGGAACGATATCGATATGGGAATATTTGTTGCGGTTTTTTTGTATGATCGCGGCAAAGAATTCGAAATAATTGACTTCAGTCGTGCCTTCACAAAAAAGAAGGATTTTGCCTAAATGACCTGCCTTCGTATCTGACGACCTTGGAATGAAAGGGTTTAAACGTACCATATTAATTCCTGCCGTTACTTAAGCGGGACGTTTTGAAAATGGGTATTGCGCCGTATTTACCGTTAAAATAATCTTTATTGTAGGTGGCGATAGATCGAATGGCTTTCAAATCAGAAAGAGAATAAATTTGAGATACTCCCTTGTCGTCCTTATCAACAAACACAACCTCGTCTCGACGGAACTGATTTTTGTTTAATATGGACGTTTCGTGAGTGGTGAAAACGAGTTGGGCATAGTTGGAATTAGCTTCGGACTGAAACATATCCACGATAAATTTGGTGAGTAAGGGATGCAGTCTGGCGGACAGTTCGTCGATTATGAACACACCTCCGGTTTCCATCAGAATCAAAATTCGCTGAATAAATGATAAAAAACGCAATGTCCCGGAAGATTCTTTGGAAAGATCAAAAGCTTTGCTGCCGACCCGGTTGCCCTCTGCATCATAGATGGGGTGAACGGTTTTGATAACAGGAATCTCTTGTTCCTCGCCAGTTTTGGGATGCAGCCGCATTTCTTTCTCAACGGTGATATTCTCAATACCCACGTCAATTAAATTTACATAATCGGCAACTTGCATGCGGAACATTTCATTGTCGAGCAATTTTTTAGAGTTAAAAACGGATCCGGCCGTACCTTTGATAGTAGATTCTAGAACTAATTCGTGGTACACATTAAAATTTTTCTGAAAAAAGCCCTTGAAATGATCAATCATTTCCTTGACTTTATCCGTGGCGAAATAGTCGAGAACGGAAAGATACAATCGGTCCTCGCGGTATTTGCTCAGATTTTGAAGCTGCCCCCGATACTTTGGACCGTATTCAAGTCCCTTGTTTGCATCGCGATCAAAAACAAGATCTTTGTCAACATACAGCCATTCCGACTTAATCGTCGTTCCGGAGAATGAAAATCCATACTGAAAAAGGAATTTTTGGTAAATGAATATCATTTCAAATTCAACCGATTCCTTTTCTGCATCCGTTAATAGAAAAGGTTCGATAGAGGTCAAGCGATCTGATTCGTCATAGGCGGTAGAGTCCTGAAAAAGTTGATTTAGAATAAATCGTTTAAACCAATAAAGGGCACTAATCAAATTGGTTTTGCCGCTCGCGTTGGCCCCGTAAATGGCGACTGTCTTCAATAAGTTGAAATATTTTGTAGAAATGATATGCGACTCATGCTCTTTGTAGAAAGCAGCCCTCATATCAAGAACAGCGTCGTTCTGAAACGATAAAAAATTATTAGCACGAAACATAACCAGCATGTAAACACCTCCATACACAAATTGCAAATTGATTGCTATTTTTTTGCAATTATAACCGTATTATATACGAAAAAGAAGCGATTTAAACTGATTTTTGCAAAAAAATCGAAAATACCGAAAAGGTTGATTGATTTTGTTTAATCATAGCTGCAAAGATTTCATCCGATTGCGGTACTCTGTAGGCGACACGCCATACAAGCGGCGAAATTGCTTCGAGAAGTACAGCGGGTCGTGAAAGCCGACTGAGGAGGCGATTTGTTCCACGGTAAGCTCAAGACGCTCGCGCAGCAGCTGCCTGGCTTTATCGATGCGCAGTTTGAGCAGGAATGTCACGGGTGTCACTTTCGTGTGACGTTTGAATATCCGCGACAGGTAGGCGCGGTTGTAACCGAGGTTTTCCGCCATGAGCTCGATGGTGATCGGCTCGGCGTATTGGGTGGACAAGTAGTGAATCGCCTGCTGCACGACGCGATCGTTCTCCGCATCGGCGACCGCCCAGGACGCGGAAGGGATCGCAAGCGCCGCGCAGTATTCTGAAAGCAACAGGTGCAAATATCCGCTCGCTTTCAATTGCGCGTTAGCGCCCCGCGCCCGAAAGGCGTGGCGGATTTGGTGGAAAATGACCGGAATATGGCGGTTTCGGTTCATTCGTACAATCGGACGGACGGAACTGACCCCGGTCTCGGCGACAAGCCCCGAAGCGCGCGGGCCCGTGAAGGCGATCCAGCAGTAGTGCCAAGGCTCCTCCGGGTCGGAGATGTAGCTGACCAACTGCTCGGGTTCGATAAGAAAGCTGTCTCCAGCGCCAAGCTCATATTCCTCTCCGCGGCACGTAAAAACGCCTTTTCCTGATATGATATAATGTATCAAATAGTAATCGTACACTTTGGGGCCCAGACGATGCTCCGGCTTGGTCTGGCTTTCTCCCGTAAACAGCACGAGCAGTTCGCTATCCTGAGACGTTAGCGGATTGGAAACCACGTAGTAGCTGTGAGGCTTCGGCATAGCGGCGCTATCCTCCTTCTATGTGAACGGCATTCCATGCGGTATCCTCCGATTTTAGCATAGTTCCATCTGCAAATGAATGCTGTAAATCACATTTTTCCATGTAATAATAACATCCTTCCATAGTCAATCACTACGCGATCTCTTATACTGTAGTTACAAACATTCCAAATACAACGAATCTCATTCCCACAAAAGGCGGTGCCGACATGGCAGATTTGCAAGCGTTAAAGCAGACATTTATTGAGATTTACGGAGATTCTTCAGCGGCAATTTCGGCTTTCCATGCGCCAGGAAGGGTAAATTTGATCGGGGAGCATACCGACTACAACGGCGGTTACGTATTCCCTGCGGCGCTGACGTTCGGAACGACGATGCTGGCTCGTCCGAGAGCGGATCACAAGATCGGCTTTGCCTCTACGAATATGGAGCTGCGCAAACAAATTTCCATAGCGGATATGGCATATAACGAAGCGGACGACTGGATGAACTATCCCAAAGGAATCGTAGTCCATCTGGCTAAAGAAGGTTTTCCGGTGACGAATGGCTACGATCTTTTGTTCCACGGCGAAATACCGAATGGCGCAGGTCTTTCTTCCTCGGCTTCGATTGAGGTGGTTACGGCTTTCGGCCTCCTGACGCTGGAAGGTTATCCGACCGACACGGTGAAAATCGCGCTTCTCGCGCAAAAAACGGAAAACCAGTTCGTCGGCGTCAACAGTGGCATTATGGACCAATTTGCGGTGGCGAACGGCAAGCGGGATCACGCGATTTTGCTGATGTGCGATACGCTTGAATACGAGTATGTGCCGTTCCGGGGCGGCAGCTACAGACTTGTGATCGGCAACACGAACAAGCGCAGAGGGCTTGTCGATTCCGCCTACAACGAAAGAAGAAGCCAGTGCGAGCAAGCCGTCGTTTACTTGCAAAAGCAGTTCCCTGACATCACGCTGCTCGGCCAAATCAATCTGGAGCAGTTTGGCGCATACAAGCACCTTATTCCTGACGAGACGGTCCGCCGCAGAGCGCAGCACGTTATTGAGGAAATCGACCGCGTCCTGCAATCGATCGAGGTGCTGAAAGCGGACAACCTGGAGGCGTTCGGCAAGCTGATGATCGGCTCGCACGACTCGCTGCGCGATCTGTACGAAGTGACCGGCCCCGAGCTGGATGCTATGGTGGAAGCGGCGTTGAAAGTTCCCGGCGTGCTTGGCGCGCGGATGACGGGAGCGGGTTTTGGCGGTTGTACGGTTTCTTTGGTGCATGAAGACAGCGTGCAGACATTTATCGAACAAGTAGGCCGGGAATATAACGAAAAAACAGGCTTGGCGCCAAGTTTCTACGTATGTGAAATCGGGAATGGAGTCGAAAAAATCGGGGAGGCGTTGTAAAATGGCGATTTTGGTCACCGGCGGAGCCGGGTATATCGGTTCGCATGCGGTAGCGGAGCTGCTGGCGAAAGGCGAGGAAGTTGTCGTTGTCGACAATTTGCAGCAGGGGCACCGCGAAGCGGTTCTGGGCGGCAAGCTGTACGTTGGAGATTTGCGCGACGGCGAGTTTTTGGACACGGTGTTCAAGGAAAATGCGATTGATGCGATCATTCATTTTGCGGCGAATTCGCTTGTGGGCGAGAGCATGACCAACCCGGCGAAATATTATCATAACAACGTATACGGCACGCTGTGCCTGCTGGAGAAAATGAACGAGTACGGCGTGAAAAAAATCGTATTCTCCTCCACGGCGGCGACTTACGGCGAGCCGGAAAACATTCCGATCCTCGAAACGGATCGTACTCTGCCTACGAACACGTACGGCGAAACGAAGCTGGCTATGGAAAAAATGATGAAGTGGTTCGATGCCGCGCACGGCATCAAATATGTGTCGCTGCGCTATTTCAATGCGGCGGGTGCCCACGCAAGCGGTAAGATCGGCGAGGATCACAGCCCCGAAACGCATTTGATCCCGATCATTCTTCAGGTGGCGCTCGGCCAAAGACAGCACATCTCGATCTACGGCGACGACTATGCGACGGAAGACGGAACGTGCATCCGCGACTACATTCATGTCAGCGACCTGGCGAGCGCGCACGTCCTGGCAGTCGAGAAGCTGCGCCAGGGCGCGGAAAGCAGCATTTACAACCTGGGCAACGGCAAAGGCTTCTCGGTAAAAGCCGTTATCGACATCGCGCGCAAAGTGACGGGCCATGCGATCCCGGCTGTCGTGGAGCCGCGGCGAGCCGGCGACCCTGCCGTCCTGATCGCCTCTTCGGAGCGGGCGAGAACGGAGCTCGGCTGGAAGCCGTCGCGCGATTCGCTTGAAGCTATCATCGAGAGCGCATGGAATTGGCATCAAAACCACCCCGGCGGCTACGGGGATAAGTAAGAAACAATACCAAGCCCGGTTACAGCGCAGAGATTATGGAAAGGAGCAGGGCGACCATGGAACGGAACGGAACGACGCCGCCTCGTGCGGCATTGACGATAGAACGGATGCTGCAGTTCGCGAAGCAAAACGGACTTGTAGAGCCGCTTGATATGTATGCATCAAGGAACGCGCTTTTGGATTTATTCGGCCTCGCCGAGCCTTATGGCGGCGAAGTGCCGGACGAGAGGCTGGACAGCCCTGTCGAGCTGCTGGAGCAGTTGCTTGACGACGCTTACGAGGCAGGCTTATTGGAAGACAATACGGCGACATACCGGGATTTGCTGGACGCCAAAATTATGGGGTTATTGATGCCGCGCCCTTCTGAAGTCGTGCATCAGTTCCGGACTACCGCCAAGCTGCAGAGCTTGGAAGCGGCTACGGACTATTTTTACAAGCTGTCGATTGACTCGAACTACATCCGCATGGATCGAATCCGCAAAAACGCGTATTGGTTAGCCGGCACGGATTACGGAGATCTGGAAATTACAATCAATCTGTCCAAGCCGGAAAAAGATCCGAAAGAAATCGCGCTGCTCAAAACGCTGCCGCAAAGCAGCTATCCCAAATGTTTGCTGTGCGCGGACAATTTGGGCTACGCAGGGCGGGTGGATCATCCGGCCAGACAGAACCTCCGCGTCATTCCGCTGCGATTGGACGAGGAGAACTGGTATTTCCAATACTCGCCTTATGTGTACTATAACGAGCACAGCATTATTTTCCACGAGCAGCACATTCCGATGAAAACGACGGCGCAAACGTTCCGCAGGCTGCTCGATTTTATCGATCAGTTCCCGCATTATTTCATCGGCTCGAATGCGGATTTGCCGATCGTCGGCGGTTCGATTCTGAACCATGACCATTTCCAGGGCGGACGCCACAAATTCCCGATGGAAAAAGCGCCTGGCGAAGCGGTTTTCGCGCACCCGGATTTCGCCGGCGTGAAGGCCGCCATCGTCAAATGGCCGATGTCGGTCCTCCGCCTGAGCAGCCACAACAAAGAGACGCTGTACAAGCTGGCGAGCAAGCTGCTCGACGATTGGCGAGCGTACAGCGATGCGGAAGCGGAAGTTCTGGCTTTCTCCGAGAAGGACGGACAGCGCATCCCGCATAACACGATCACGCCGATCGCCCGCAACAATGCGCGGGGCGAGTACGAGCTTGACCTGGTGCTGCGGAATAACCGCACCAGCGAAGAGCACCCGGATGGCATCTTCCATCCGCACCGGCACTTGCATCACATCAAGAAGGAAAATATCGGCTTGATTGAAGTTATGGGGCTGGCGGTGCTGCCGGGCCGCCTGCAGCAAGAGCTGGCGCAGATCGCGCAGCTCCTCGCCGGCACAGCCGGCTTCGGCCGCGAGATCCGCGAGGACGCGGACCATCCGCTGCACAAGCATGCAGCGTGGATCGAGTCGCTGATCGCGAAGCATGGATCAGCGATGACTCCGGCAGCGGCGGACGCAGCGCTGCAAGCGGAAGTCGGCGGCAAGTTCCTGGACGTGCTGCTCGACGCCGGCGTGTTCAAACGCACCGGGGAAGGGCAGCAAGCGTTCCGCAGATTCCTCGCCGCCGCCGGGTTTGCGAGCAGCTAGCCCCGGCGCCGATGCCGGCTAGCGTATCGCTGGCTTCGTTTGCGAGAAAGCCTGCAAATGTGCAGTTTTTTGCTCCTTGTTACGCTGGCAACGGAGAATTCCTGCAAATGTGCAGGTTTTTCATCGAACACGTGGGCTCAGACCCGTTTTAAGCGAAAATTCCTGCACAATCGCAGGCTTTTCGTCAAAACGAGCTGCTTTCACGGAAAAAGCCTGCACTTTGGCAGGCTTTTTGTCAGAACGGGATGTTTCTATGGAAAAAGCCTGCATTTCCGTTTTCACCAAAACTAGCTACTTTCACGGAAGTTAGCGTATCACAGGTTTGGTTTGCGAGAAAGCCTGCAAAAGTGCAGTTTTTTGCTCCTTGTTACGCTGGCAACGGAGAATTCCTGCAAATGTGCAGGGTTTCCATCGAACACGTGGGCTCAGCCCCGTTTTAAGCGGAAATTCCTGCACAATTGCAGGCTTTTCGTCAAAACGAGCCGCTTTCACGGAAAAAGCCTGCATTTCCGCTTCCGCAGGTTTTCCGCCAGAACGAGCTGCTTTTGGCAGTCCGCAAATTTGCGCTCTTGTCGGCGACCCTAACAAAGGCATCGTGGCTTTCTCGGGCTGGCTGGCTTTTGCAGGTTGGCCGGCTCTCTCAAGCCATTTGACGGACGGTTGGGTCAAGAACGAATTTTTTGCCTTACAGCGATGGGCTATCCCTCAGGTCTAATTCGGCCTTTTTGGGGTGGCCCTTATTTTTTTGCTTGCGGAAAATAGGGCTGGCTAGCCGGACGTACGCTAAGTTGTTGATACGAGTTGATGTGAGTGGGCCGGGTGGCGGTTGGGCAGGGGCGTGAGCGCGCGGTGTGGCTTGCCTGAGATGACTAGCGCAACTAATTGAACTAGGAGTCTGTCCGATGAACCACGTAGAAGGTATATATAAGCAAAATGACAGTCATTATGCAGTGTGAGCGGCAATATATGCAGTCATGATTCACCTGGTATGCACAAAAGTAACTCCGTCGGACAGTCTCCCAGGAGCGTAGTTGTATCTTGTAAAATGCAGGCTGCCTCATTTTCCCGGTTCGAAGATCCGGTTTATTTTCGCTTTTTGCGGGTTCGGCTTGACGGCTTGGCATATGATTGGAAACAGCCTGTCTATTTTAGTAAACTGGAAGGGTGGGGCTATAATTCGGTTAAAGCTGAGGAGGCGATGGCATGGGGATGTTTCGGGCTTTACAGGTGGGCCGGACTGAGGGTGTTTTTTTCGCTGAGGTTGCAGAACTGCATATAGATAATCTTCCTCCCGGGCAGGTGACGATCCGGGCGGCTTACTCCGGCATTAATTTCAAAGATGCGCTGGCCTGCAGCCCGGAGGGGCGTGTGGTGCGTTCTTTTCCAATGGTGCCGGGGATTGATGTAGCGGGAACAGTTGTTGCTTCCAGCGATGAGAGATATCGGGAAGGCGACGATGTCGTGGTGACCGGTTACGAGCTGGGAACCGGTCATTTTGGCGGGTTCAGCGAGTGCGTGCGCGTACCCGCTGATTGGGTCGTGCCGCTGCCGCAGGGGTTGACTCATCGCGAGGCGATGATTCTCGGCACGGCGGGCTTCACTGCGGCGCTGTCCATCGAGCGCCTGGAACGCAGCGGGCTGAGCCCGGGGCAAGGGCCCGTGCTCGTGCGCGGCGCGACGGGCGGTGTCGGCAGCCACGCGGTTTCCATGCTTGCCAGCCTCGGATACGAGGTCGAGGCCGGTACGGGCAAATCGGCGGAGCGCGACTATTTGCTTGGGCTTGGCGCCGCGCGGATACTGACGCGCGAAGAGCTGAGTCCCGCCGAGAGCAAGCCTCTCAACAAAGAGAGATGGGCGGGAGCGGTGGATCCCGTAGGCGGCGCATCGCTGGCCTATTTGCTGAGCAGCATGCGCTATGGCGGCTCTATAGCGCTGAGCGGTTTAACGGGCGGCGCGGATTTTGCCGCGGCGGCGTATCCTTTTATCCTGCGGGGCGTGAATTTGCTGGGCATCGATTCGGTATACTGCCCGATGCCGCTTAGACGGCAGCTTTGGCAGCGGATGGCGGGCGCGATCAAACCGTCCCGTCTGGACGAGATGGTCAGCCGCGAGATTGCTTTGGATGAAATTCCGGCGGCTGCGGCCGATATTTTGCAGGGGCGCATTCGGGGCCGCGTGCTGGTACGGTTAGGCGCTGGCTGAGGCGCAATCGGAACTGAGAAGAGGAGAACTGTTGATGAAAATGAGAGTATCCGCGGTGCAGTATCATCTGCATACGATTCATAGCTTTGAGGAGTTTGCCGCGCAAGTGGAGCATTATGTGAAGACGGCGCAGGAGTTCGAGGCGGATTTTGTGCTGTTTCCGGAGCTGTTTACGACGCAGTTGATGTCAATTGGCGACGGGAGCGGCAAAGCGCTGCCGATCGAGGCCTTGCCGAATTTTACGGAAGCGTACCGCGGTTTGTTCAAGGGTTTGGCCGAGCAGACGGGCATGCACCTCATTGGAGGCACGCACATTACGTCAGAAGGCGGCAAGCTGTATAACACCGCTCATTTGTTTTATCCGGACGGCCGGATCGCCGAGCAAAAAAAGCTGCACATTACGCCGACGGAAGTCAAGGAATGGAACATGGGGGCGGGCGACAGCCTGCAAGTATTCGATACGGACAAAGGGCGGATCGCCATCCTCGTCTGCTACGATGTGGAATTTCCGGAAATCGTGCGCATGGCCCGGGCCCGCGGGGCCGATGTGCTGTTCGCCCCTTCCTGCACGGATGACCGTCACGGCTTCCACCGCGTCCGCTATACTTGTCACGCCAGAACGATCGAGAATCAGATCTACGTCGTCACAACGGGGACGGTTGGGGCTCTGCCTACAGTAGATTTTATGAGAGGCAACTTCGGACAAGCGGCCGTGCTGACGCCGAACGACGTTCCGTTCCCGCCCAAGGGCATTCTCGTCGAAGGCGAGATTAACGATGACATGGTCGTCACGGCGGATCTGGATTTGGAACTGCTGGAGCAAGTTCGGGAACGGGGGTCCGTCACTACTTGGCGCGACCGCAGGACGGATCTATACACCGATTGGTCATAAGCTTAAGCTTGGCGAATAAGGAGGATGCGCACCGATGGACAAACCAGCCATACCTGCGGGACAGGGGGACGGGACGAAGTTATATTTTAAACGAATGTACGTCTTTGACGGGAATAAGCCGGTAGAAGCGATCATCCGCAATTATACCAGGAACGATTTTGAGGCATTGATTCGCGTGCAGCAGGAAAGCTTTCCGCCGCCTTTTCCTTCGGAATTATGGTGGAACGATGAGCAGTTGCAGGAGCATATTGCGCGTTTTCCGGAGGGAGCGCTCTGTGTGGAAATCGGCGGGGAGGTTGTCGGGTCCATGACCGGCCTGGGAATCCGTTTTGACCCGGGCGACACCGACCACAGCTGGGCTTCCGTAACCGATAACGGATACATTCGGACCCACCGTCCTGACGGCGACACGCTTTACATTGTCGATATTTGCATTGCTCCTGCCTACCGGAAGCTGGGTCTCGGCAAATGGCTGATGCAGTCCATGTACGAAGTGGTTGTGCATCTGGGCATGACAAGGCTTTTGGGCGGCGGGCGGATGCCGGGCTATCATAAAGTCGTAGACACCATGAGCGTTCAGGAATACGTAAAAGCGCTGGTGAACGGCACGATGAAAGACCCGGTGATCACCTTTCTGCTGCGCTGCGGACGAACGCCGGTTCAGGTCGTGGCCAATTATTTGGAAGACGAGGATTCCTGCAATTACGCGCTGCTGATGGAGTGGCGCAATCCATTCAAATGAACGCAAAGAAGGAGTTATCGAGATGGAATATGTTCGCATTGCCAGTATTGAAAATCCGCTGTTTCGGTCGATGCACGATTTGATGAAAGAGGTATTCCCGCCTGAGGAAGTGCTGGAATATTCGTTATGGAAAGAGCCGCTGGAAGACCCGGGTATCCGCGTGTTCGTGGCGGTGCACGAAGGCAAAGTCGTCGGAGCGACGGAATATCGCTATTATGATGACTTCCAGGTGGCGATGACCGATTTTACGATCATTGGCCGCCCTGGGCTTGGCATCGGACGCTTTCTTGCGCGGAAACGCACGGAAGATTTGCAAGCTGTAGCCGCCGCTGCGGGCAAGCCGATGACCGGCATGTTCGCCGAGATTTATGACCCGTATCGCGATATCGAACATGAGTTCGGCGGCGTAAAACCGATGAACCCTTACGTGCGGCGCGAAGTGCTGTCGCATTTGGGCTACAAACGGCTTGACCTGGCCTATGTGCATCCGTCCTGGGAAAACAACGGCGAAGCCGTGGAGGGGCTTGACCTGTGCTTCCTGCCCGCGGACGAGGAGCGGGCGCACATTCCGGCAGAGCTGGTCGTGCGGTTTTTGACGCGCTACTACGCGGTGCTGTCCAACAAGCCGGCGAAATGGCTGGACATGGTTGAAGAGCTGAAAAAGCGCGACTCCGTAGCGCTGCTGCCGATTTAAAGGGCTTGCCTGCCTGGATGCGTATCCACGGCGGGCAGGCCTTTTTCGTCAGAGTCGACAGCGTAATCTGCCTGGCCGCTCGCGAAGTAAGCCGGCGAATGTCAGGCTGCCCGAGAAGGCCGCGACACTTTGTTAGGGTTAGGGGAACTAGTGGGGGCCTAATTTGGGGGGGGCGGCGGCTTTTTCTGGGCGCGTGCCTCACCCGGTGTAGGTCGTAGAACTGCGCAACTGGGCGGGCAGCCGCTTGGTAGGGAGAAAACCTGCGAAAGTGCAGGTTTTTTTTGCGTAATCGGTTTATGTTGGCGAAAAACCTGCAAAAGTGCAGGAATTTCCGCTGAAAGTGGATCTGAGCCCATGTGTTCGGGGAAAAGCCTGCACAATTGCAGGAATTGTTCGTGGCCAGCGATCAAGGACGCAAATTCATGTATTTTTGCAGGTTTTCTTCGCGCAGTCAGGCAGATTGTAGCTATCCTATCGCCTCTGACGCGGGGTGTTTTTGGGCAGCCTGTACTTTCCACAGGCTCTCCCACTGTCTAGCCGCCTTACGCTGGGTACTTGCTGATTAGAGGCGCGATCGCTCATTTTTGAATCCTCTCGGAAGAGGTTGTTTTTATTATTCCTAAGTTAAAATAAGAGGCCAAAGGACATGCAAGAAAAGATCTCCGAACATATGGGAAATGATGGCGTACTCCAGTCCCTTCTTCCAATACAGGTAACCGAAAAAGATGCCCAGCAGCCCGTTGCCGAGCAGCGCTCTTGCGATAATCAGCGGGGTCAAATCACCGAATAAGGCGGCTGTGGCGGGCAAATGCCCTGCTCCAAACAGGATGGTGGCGAAGACAATCGAGATCCAGTATACCGGGGACGGGATTCGGGAAGGCGCGCCCAGGCATTTGGCGATGATCCACACGAATGCTGTCATGAGAAACAAGCGCACCAGCACTTCTTCGACGATACCTCCGTATACGAATGTCAGGGCGTTTTTCCACATGGACACGGCCGGCTGCGACGAAAGCTTCGGGAGATGCGGTTGAAACAGGAGCATATCCGCCATAATCAGCAAGAAGCTTCCCAAGAAACTTCCCGATACTGCAACAAACAGCCACTTTTTCGAAAAAGCGGGCCGCTTCCCTCCGTACAGCCAGCTCCGCAGCAGCGGTGCGCCGAGTCCGGTCTTCGGAGCCAAAGAAAGCCCGATCGTGCTTGCGAGGAAAGTGATGACAGCCGTTTGCACAACCGTCAGTATGATGAGAACCGCCAGCGGGGGCTGTCCCTGCGGGATTGCGGAGCTTAAGCTTTGACCCAAAAGCGCCAGCTGGTAAGGGATGATGGTCAATCCGCCCAAAATTCCCAGCAAAGTCAGGACAAGCACCATGCGCTTGTTGGCCAGAAATCCGGATCGAACCGATCTAAACATATGAGATGCCATGAAAATCACTCCTTTTTGGAACGGTGAATTTTGCGCACTGCGAACAAGTAGACGACCAGCGGAGTCGGAATTTGTATAATGCCCCAGATGCCCCAAAACCACGGGTATTTGGCGTTTCGCCTGCGGGCATCCACGAACAGCCAGGTGCTTTGGCCAAGGGCCAGCAGCGCGATGCCGATCCAAGCCCAGAGGGGCAGCTGATCCGGACTCGGTTTATTCATGACGGTTCACCCGCTTTCCGAGCAGCAGCCAAACTAACGGCGCAATGACGGCTATCGCTTGCAGAGCGATAAATAATACAGGCTGAGCGGCAATCGTTACATAGAGCAGCCCCAGCAGCAGCAGCGCAGCAAGCCATAGCTTGATCAGATCCTGCATCAGCCGGGAGCGCTGATTGGCTTTGGTCTCGGCTACTTTCCGTTCGAACCATTGCGGGTCGGGCGTAAAGGCCGGAAACAGCTCATCCAGCCGGTTAAGCCCTGCTTGCAGATCCTGAACGGCCAAGTCGTCAGCCGGCGACGGCTCCGGTTCTTTCGTCCCGGGTCCGTCCGCCCCCTGCTTCTTGAACTTATTTTTGAAATCCTCTGCGTCCACTTTAATCCAGCTCCTTTCGCAATTGCTTCAGTCCGTTGTGCACTCTGGATTTCGCTGTGCCTTCAGCGATCCCCAGCATCAGCCCGATTTCGTCGTAGGTGTACCCGTAATAATGCTTCAAAATCACGGGGACTCGTATGTCGTGAGACATGGCCCCCAGTATGCTAAGCACTTCGGGCCAGTTTTCATTTTGCTGACCGACCTGCCACTGCATGCGCCGCAGCGATTGTTCCTGCTCCTGCCAGAGCATTTCTCTTTTCTTTCGCCGCGTCAGATCAATGAACAGATTCGTCGCAATCGTTATCATCCACGAGGAAAACTTCGACTGCCCGTTGTACAGTTTGATTTTCTCGATGCACTTGACCGCGGTTTCTTGGGCAAGATCCTCGGCCATGTGGGAATCCAGCGTTATTTTAAGCAGATATTTATAGACGAAACCATAATGCTGCCGCAGCAGCATGGACAGAGCGGCGTTATCGCCCTGCATGGCCTGGCCGATTAATTCGCGTTCCTCCAAAGTTGACTTCCTCTCTGTCTGAGTTCGTAGATAGTACGACGAGCCTGCGGGAAACGTTCACTTACGCCGGAAAAAATGTTTAAAGTTATTTTTTAGCTTACCACGCGGGGCGCGGGACATGTATAATTCCCTTAATAACCAGTGGTTAATTAAAGGGATGGGGGAGATCGTTTGAGGCATGGATTACAGCCCCGCGCGGGCTTGACGGCGTCGGAACTGGAAGAGGTACGGCGTCTGGCCGATATTTGCAATGCGGCGGAGCAGATCGAAATCAAGCTGAATTGGGGTACGCTTGCGAGCCGGCCCGAAGGGGTTTTGAACGATTTTTTGTACTATGACGAGGGGCGTTTGGTCGGATTTTTGGGCATTTACAGTTTTATTTCGGCCGAAGCGGAAATCAGCGGCATGGTGCATCCCGATTATCGGCGGCGCGGCATATTCAGCGAATTGACGAAAGCCGCCCAAGAGGAGTGCAGCCGCAGAGCGATTCCGAAGCTGATCTTTATCAATCAGCGCGGCTCGGCCGGCGGCAAGGCATACCTTGCCCAATTCGGCGCGGTATACGATTTTTCCGAGTATGTCATGGAAAAGAACAGCGGTCATACCGCGCAGGATTCGCCTGCGGAAACCCACGGGATTCGCCTCCGTCTGGCCGACAGGAGCGATACGGAGCTGCTCGTCACCCTGAATATGGCCGGGTTTGCGATGGCCGAGCAGGACGCAAGGGAGTATGTGACGGAAACGATCAACGGTGAAAAAGAACGCACCCTTATTGCCGAGCTCGGCCCGGATTGGGAACCGGTCGGGAAGATCGGCGCGATGGTGGAAAAGGACGGCTCCTCGTTCATTTACGGCTTTTGCGTGCTGCCTGAGAAGCGGGGCCTGGGGTATGGACGCAGCATATTGCGGCAGACGATCGGGTATTTGCAGGAGCAGGGCCAGACGGGCGTCATGAAGCTGGAAGTTGCCGTAGGTAACGAAGGCGCGCTTGGGCTATACAAGTCTTGCGGTTTTGAGACGAAGAACGTGAACGATTACTTCGTTTATCCGGCGCCGCTCGGATGAAAAAAAGGATACAGAGGCAGACGCTCGGCTGCTCCTGTATCCTTTTTACGGTTATATGAACGTGAGTACGGAATCCTTGCTGATCAGCGTGCCCGTGTTTTTGCCTTCGCAAATTTCTTTCATTGATCCGGGTTTGTCGAAATTGAACACATGAATAGGCAGGTGATAATCCCGTGCCAAAATGAATGCGGATTGATCCATCACTTTCAAATTGTTTTGAATGACGTCGTTGTAGTGGAGGGACTTGTACTGCCTGGCATCCGCATGGAGTTTGGGGTCTTTGTCGTATACGGCGTCGACGCCTTGCTTGGCGACCAGAATGGCGTCGCAGTTCACCTCAATCGCTCTCTGAACCGAAGGATAATCGGTCGTTACGTAAGGCTGGCCGTTGCCGCCGGCAAAAATAACGATGTACCCTTTTTCCAAATGGTGGATGGCCCGCAATCTAATGAAAGGCTCCGCCACCGATGCGATCGGAATCGCGGTCATGACGCGCACTTCCGCGTCGGTTTTGGCTTTGAGGACACCCCGCAGCATCAAACTGTTGATCACGGTCGCCAGCGTTCCGATATTGTCGGCCTCCGCTTTTTCAATGCCCCAGCTCTCGCCCATATTGCCGCGAAAAATGTTGCCGCCCCCGATAACGAGGCACACTTCAACGCCCATGCCGACTACGGTCATAATCTCGCCCGCAATATGATCGAGTCTCGCCGGATCGAAGCCGAATTCGCTTCCTCCTGCTACGGCACCGCCGCTCAGTTTAATCAGAACTCTTTGGTACCTCATCTGGCAGCTCCTCCTTTAAAAGGCAATAAAAAAACACTAAAGCAATGAATGCTCTAGTGTTTCGTCCAATGAGAAATATGAAAGAAAGGATGACGCATACGCTTCTTCGCAATTCTGTTCATATCCACTCACGCCTTTCATTTATTTCTTATTGTAACGAGCCTGCTGCCGGAAAGCAACTTTTGCGCAAGACTGCGGGAAGCCGGAGGGGCGCGGTCAGCTTTGCGGCGTCTTTGTCGCATACGGCACCCGGACATGCACGAACAGTCCGATGACGACAAGAATCATCAAGGAACCGAGGGCGATGCGGCTGGCGAGGTTGCCGGAGTCGGCGAGCGCCCATGTAATCGAGCCGTAGAGAGCGGGGCCTACAATCGAGGACACTTTGCCGGAAAAGGCGAATAAGCCGAAAAACTGGCCGCGCTTGTCCTCCGGCGTCAGCTCCACAATCAGCGTGCGGGAAGTCACCCACATCGCGCCCATCGACACGCCGTACAGACTGCCGGCAATCCAGAAAAGGCTTTGGCTGGCGGCCGAAGAGGCGAGCGCAATCGCCACGATCAGAATGGCGGCGACCACCGACACAGCGCGTTTGGGGCCAAGAGCGCGGGTAATGTAGCCGAACAGGAAGGAGCCTATAATGCTGGAAACCGTCGATACCAGATAGAGCAAAATAAACTGTCCGGTGCTGAAGCCCATGACCGTACTGGCATAGACTGCCATCACGGCAATCGCCGTAGCAATCGCATCGTTAAAAAAGAAGTAAGCGATCATAAAAAGAAAGGCAGCGCGATATCGTCTGGCCTCTTTGAACGTCAGCCAAATTTCCCGGTAGCCGCTCAGCAGCGATTTCCCGGCGTCGGCCGATGCCGCAGGCTTTTCTTTATAAAAGAGCATGATCGGCAAGGAGAACAGCAGGAACATCAATGCGCTGGGGATGAACGTGTACTCATAGTGCTTATCCCCGATCAGCGGAAAAACGACAAGCCCGACGAGCGTGCCGATATACCCGACAGCGACGCCGAAGCCGGAAATGACGGGCAGTTCCCGAGTGTTGCCGAGGTCGGAGATCATGGAATCGTAAAAGACCAGACACGAATTATAGAAAAACTTGGCGATCATAAAGAAAAAGATGACACCCACAATCGAAGCGTTGAGGCCCGCCCACTGTCGTTCCGTAGGCCAAAGAGCCGAAGCTCCCATGAGCAGCGTGGCGGCGATGCAGATGAGCGTGAAGGGGACGAGGAACGCTTTTTTCTTGCCTGTCCGGTCGATCCATACTCCGAACAAGGGGGAGAGCAGGACGAGAAACAAAGCGGAAACAGCGTTGGAATACGTAATGAAAGTGCTCGCGATCTGGTTCATTTCTTCGCTTTTGCCGAGCGCCCCGGTCAAATAAAAAGGATAAAAGATCGTGACAATGTTGGACGAAAATATCGTATTGGCAAAATCGTACATCGCCCAGGACAGGATGGGCAGGGAGAAAAACAATGCCCAGGCCTTGCGGGCAGGCCGCCCGCCGGAAACGGGTTCTAGCTGTGCCACTCGATCACGCCTTTCCTCTTTTTTTCTACAGTATATTGGCTGCGAAGGAGAGAAAATCCTTTATCTTTACAAAAATTGAAAATGCGGCCTCGAAGGATAAGAAAAGACGCCTCCGAAACCGCTATCTCAAGCGGAATGAGGCGTCTTGCTCAGTTGACGGCGAGGGCCGCTACTGCCCGGTTGGGCGTTTCGGGGCCGCTGGGGGCGAAGCTTTCTTGATCTCCACTTCGATCATATCGAGATTTTCTTTCATCTCCGATACCTCGATACCGCTGCGTTCCAGGACCGTCGAGAGGTATTCCTTATCCTGGGCCGGGAATACGTAAGAATGGTGCCCATGCGAATCCAGCAGCCGCTGGGCCACTTGCACGAGCCGCTCCATCGTGAAAGGCTTTTTCATATATTTCTCGATTTCTTTCTCCTGGTAGTCATGCGGCGGATCCAGAGCTGTGGACACGATCACAGGCGTTTGGCAGTGCACGGGATGGCGGTACAGCTCCGCAAGGAAATCCCAGCCCGTCTTCGTCCCTTCCAGAAGGATGTCGACGATAAACAGCAGCGGGCGGGCGGCGCTTTCGCGCTCCAGGGCAAGAATGCCTTCTTCCGCCGAGCGGAACTGCATGGAAGGAAGCCCGAGTTTGTTCAAAGCGACTTGAATCAGCTTGGCCAAATTATCGTCATCCTCGAAGATGACGATCCGGCCGTCGATTGAGGACAGCTCGAACAAATCCAGCTCCAGCGTGAAAGTCGTCCCTACGCCCATCTCGGAGCTGAAGCTTACCCGGCCGGCATGGCCCTCGATAATTTCTTTGACGATGGCGAGGCCGAGCCCTGTGCCGCCGATTTGCCGCCTGTCCGAGTTATCGACACGGAAAAACTTGGTGAAAAGATGCTCGTGGGCGTCTTCCGGGATGCCGAGGCCGTAATCCTGCACGGATATGGAAGCTTTGCCGCCCGCGGTAGCCAGGTAAATGTCAACCCGATCCGCGCCGGGCGAATATTTGATGGCGTTGCTGATCAGATTATGGAACACTTGGCGAAGCCTGTCCGCGTCGGCGCGAACCCAGAGCTCCGGTTGCTGCTGGCGGACGATAATGCGGTGCTCTTTATTTTGCCATTGCTCGACAACTTCCTGCACGGCGGGAACCAGGTCAACCGGGGAGAAATGATACACCTGCTTGCCGGATTCCATGCGCTGCAAATCGAGAAAATCGTTAATCAGATTCGATAGACGCAGCGCTTCCTTATGAATCGTGTCCATGTACTTCTTCTGTTTTTCTTGCGGAAGATCGCGGTGAATAAGTATCTCGATGAAACCGAGGACACTCGCCAGCGGTGTTCTCAGCTCATGAGACACGATGCTGATAAACTCGTTTTTCATTTCGTCGACCCGTTCCTCTTCGGTCCGGTCGCGGAATACGAACAAATAGCCTTTCAGAACCGCCTCTCCGCCGACGACGGTAGCATACAGTTCGGCATGCTGCAGCGTTTCCTCAGTCCCGAAGCTGAACCGCTGCGTCAAATGCGGGAGCCCGCCTTCCAGCATAGTTTGAATGGAAGAAGCTACTGCCGTGAAGCCGGCCGTCTCGCGGGCAATTTCGTAACAGCTTTCCACAAGATTGCGGCCGATGTGCCGGTGCAATTTGAAATACCGCTCCATCCGCTGATTCGCAAACAAGACGACGCCTTGCGAGTCGCACATCATCATGCCTTCGTGAGCGGCTTCGAGAATGCTTTCGATCAGATCGCGCTGATCTTCGATGAACTGTTTCTCCTTGATCAATTGATCGTTCAGCTCTTCCAGATGGACCGACTGCCTGCGGCGCTCTTCGTTCAGCACCTGGGTATGGAAGGCCAGCCCGAACTGCCGGATCAGGCCGCGGACCAGGCGCTGATTGTCTTCGTGCAAGGAAGTTTGCTGATACTCGGTCAACAGCAGGAAGCCGATCACCTTTTGCTTGTCGTCAAAAAGCGGGAAGTATTGGTCCACAGCATTCGAAATGCTCTCATGCAGACCCCGTTCGTTGCCTGACAGCATGCGGCTGCGCACAATCACGGCCCCCTCGTCAAAGACGCGCTTTGCCGGACCGAACAGCTCCGCTTCAGCCCGGCCCACGTATTCCAGCGGGTAGCCGACCGCATAGATCACTTCGTATTCGGCGGGGTGACGATCCTCGCGCTTCATGACGACCAGGGCGGAATCCATCAAGAGGGAGTCGAGCAGGGCGGGAAGGGAATGTCCCAGGAAATCGTTCAGCTCGAAATACCCTGTAAGCTTTTCCTGGTAGGAGCTGATCAGCTCAAGCTCGTGTTCGCGTTCCGACAACTTGGCAAGCGTCACCTGCTGCTCTTCCTGCTGGGCAATGATTTCCTCGTTCTGCGTTTCCAGGCTTTCGGCCATGTAGCGGTACGTTTCTTCGCTGCTGCGCAAATCTTTCTCCGCCTGGTTCGCGCGGGAGAAGATAACGACCGACAAGCCGCCGATCACGATGCCGATGAAACTGCCGATCAAACTAATGGCACGGGAATATTTGCCCGCTTTCTTGGAAGCTTCGTAGGCGTCGGCCGTAATATGGTCGATGTCCGACAGCATGCTGCTGTGAATGAGGCGGTAGCGGTCCATTAACGTTTTGCCGTTGATGATCCGGGTTTTGGCTTCCTCCAGATTGCCGCTTTTGATGAGGTTGATCTGGTTGTTATAGTGGTTTTGCAAATTGTTGATAATTGGAACAGCCTGCGTCTCGACTAACAAGCGCAGGGTGGGATAAGTGTCTTCGAACGCGCGAATGGTGGCCAAATCTTTGTCCAGCTGCTCTTTTCCGGCCGTAAAAGGCTGCAAATATTGCTCGTCGCCTACCAATTCATAGCCCCGCAAGCCGGTCTCCTGATTAATCAAATCCGTCAATAAATTATTGACGGCCGTCGTAATCGGAATCGCATCGTTGACGATCGCGCTGCTCTCGTGCTCCACGTTGCGTGAAGCCACGTAGCTGTATGTGCTCACAAGCGCCAGCAAAGCGATAATGATAATGACATAAATGAAAGAAAGGCGCAGCCTCGAAAAAGATTTCACGGAAAGAAGTCTCCTAACATCCTTCTAAATAAAATTTTTTTGAAAATATTCGACATATTACGTCAAAATTCCTGCCATATGTCGTTGCATGATAGAGGGATGTCGATTACAATACTTTCAACAATCTTTTCCAAAAATGTTGAATCGTTCGTTTGCAGAGAAACCCGTTGAAAGGAAGGCGGCAGCGTGCAGCAAAATGACAGTAGGATCCCGTCGAAACAAGAAGTGGCTCCCTATTTTCAGCCGATTGTTTCTCTACGGAATCAGGAGATCGCCGGTTACGAGTCATTGGGAAGAAGGATTCGACAAGATCGGGTGGAAAGTCTTGGACCCTTCTTTACGAGCAGGGACATTCCGGAGGAACAGCAGCTTTTGATCGACAGGCATGTGAGGGAGCTGGCGATCGACCGGCTGGCCGCTGCGGATGAAGACGTTGCGCTATTTCTGAACTTGAAGCCGTCGTGGATTTACAAAACTTACAAGCAGAGCGGCAAGCTTCCCACGATTGAGCTGATCCGGAAATACGGGATCGATCCGGCGCGTATCGTAATCGAGATTACCGAAGAGGAGTTCAAGGGCCACCTTCAGGAACTTACGGAAATTGTCCAGTTGTACCGCGAAGCGGGCTGCACCATTGCGATCGACGATGTCGGGAGCGGCTTCAGCGACTTTGACCGCATTGCCAGCCTGCAGCCAAAAATATTGAAGATCGACCTCCTTATTTTGAAAAAGAGCGCCACTCACGCAGGGTACAAAGCTTTGATGCAATCTTTTTCCATTTTGGCGGAACAGATGGGAGCCTCTTTGCTCGTAGAAGGAGTAGAGACGAAGCAGGAGCTGCACCAGGCGCTTCAGGCCGGGGCGAGATACGTGCAGGGCTTTTTGTTTTCCAAAGCGGAAGCCCGGCTGCAGGACAAGGATGCCTTCAAATCGATGTTGAAGGAAGAGATGAATCTGTTCTCCCAGGCGGAATTCGAGCGGTACAATAGGCTGTTCAGCGTGAAACAAAGCGTGAATCACCTGTTGAACGCAGCGCCTGCCATCGGCGGGGCGGAAGATGCGGACGAAGTCATTGAGCGGATGGCAGGCATCGTGACGGATAACTGCATGCGCATCTACATATGCCGGGAAGACGGGTATCAGATTTCATCCAATTATTTCCGAAGCGAAGCGGGTTGGAGGAAAAATGAGGAATACCGCGGCTCCAACTGGATTTGGAGACCGTATTTCATTTCCAACATCCTGATGATGAAGATGCACAAACAGGGCATCCTGTCGCAGGTGTACACCGATCTGGAAACATCCCGCCAGATTCAAACATTCTCGTGCGCGCTCGGGGACGGCTGCTACGTCTTTCTGGATCTGCTGCTTTGAAAAAGCGAAAACCTCTATGAGCGCAAAACGACCCAAGCGGCTGCGAAATTCTCGCGGCCTAGGAGTCTGGCGGGAGAACTCAGCAGCGACTCCGCCCGCCAGACCTCCAAGGCAAGCAAATTTGTCTTTCTAGATCGGGGCGATACTGAGAAAGCCTGCAAAAGTACATCTTTTTTCGCCCTGGTACGCTTGCCACGAGAAATTCCTGCAAATCTGCAGGCTTTTCGCTAAATTGCAGGGCTAAACCCCCTCATGGCGGATAATTCCTGCACAATCGCAGGCTTTTCCCAAAAACGGGCCGTTTCCATCGAAAAAGCCTGTACTTTCGCAGGTTTTCCGGTTAGGAGTCCTCAGTAAAGGGATGTGTTGCGGAATGACGCAACTCCCCGCCAGACACCAAGGACCCCGTTCAGTCGCAGTGAAATCATGCCGGAACCGCAGGAACGCCGGATTCGCGGCATGCCGAAATCCACGAACGAGAGGAATTGTTCCCGGAATTGGCTTTTTAGGTGCGTTGCATATTTTCCAACGGGAGTCGTTGAAACCCTCGAACCGCTCGAACCGCTCGAAACCCCAGTTCCATTGCATAACTGCAATGAACGTGCCGGTCGCAACAGCGATTAGGAGGCCGCCCGCAGATGAGCCAACTAAGACATCACTGGCTTCACGCAAAAAAAACGGCGGGAAATCTAATTTTTTGTAAAAATCTCGACACTCCGTTACGTTTGGGACATCCCTTTGCGCTTCAAAACCGCGTGCCGGTTAGGAACGCCTTGCAATGTACGGGAAAATTTCACGCTGTTGCTGCTACAGCAACTGTACCGCGCTTCGCTGAAGCTCGTACCGTACGACGTGTTTGCCGTCCGCTCCGGTTGCAGCGGAAAGCAAGCCCTTCGCGCAGAGCGATTGCAGCGTTCGAACGGCTGAGCGATGGTTGACGCTTAGATGGGCTTCCAAGTCGATTGGGCGCAGCGGCCGGGCAAGACGGCAGGCGAGACGGACAATTTCCCGTTCCGCCACGCTTGTCAGGCTGACCGGAGAAGCCTCTGAATGATAGCGGCTAAGCACCATGCGCAGCAGCGTGATGCACAGCTCGGGGTGCTGAGCGACGTCGTCATAAGCGAAAGAGATCACTTGAAAACCCATGGCGGATAAAAAAGTTTCCCGGTTCAGCTCGTTGCAATATTTTTGTCTGTCCATATCCCGGACGTGCGGACCGAAGCCTTTGATTTCGATAATTAGCTTCACAGCCTGGGTCAGCCAGGCGAAATCGCAAAAATACGATAGACCCCGCCAGTCGAGTACCTCGAATTCCGGATGCAAATCGTCAAAGTTGCCCCGGAGATGCCACCAAACGTTGCGGCAAAACAAGCTCTCCGCCTCCTGATGCCCCCGCTCCAGCCGGCCTCTTCGTTCTCCTGTCCTTCTCTGCAAATGGTACCGGATAAACCCGGCATGCGCCTCCTCAAAATTCATCCCTTGCATCCCTCCCGAAAATAAAGAAAGAACGTCCCGGTTTCATTCGCAAATGAATGAAGCGGGACGTTCTTCGTCTCATAGATGTTATTATACTGCGGAATCGATCATTTGAGCAAGACTGCTGTGAGGGAGCCAAGTTGAAACAACGGCAGCAAAAGAAAAGCTTTCATAAATGAGACGACCGAAAAACTCGCTTACTAGAGCCAATTAGTGGGTCACTGACCGGCATCGGGCTCAGAAAACCTGCAAAAATACATCTTTTTGCTCCTTGATGCTCCGGTTTCGAGCAATTCCTGCAAATCTGCAGTTTTTTCGCTCATACGGAGGGCAAAAACCTATTTTCATCGAAAATTCCTGCACAATCGCAGGCTTTTCCTCCAAAACTAACTATTTCTGCCGAAAAAGCCTGCACTTTTGCAGGTTTTGCGTTCGCCGCAGCCAAGTCGCCTAGAAGTCTGTCCGATTGAACTCAATAGATGGCAAGTTTATGCGAAATGACGGATTCTACGCAGCGTTAGTAGCTTATAGGCAGTCACAAAAGCAACTCCGACCGCCAGACTCCAAGTTGCCGGCTGCGCTGGCAAAAACAAAATCATCCTGCGGGCGACATATCAGCCTCAGCCTGGAAGCATGGCGCGGCGGCTTACGCCTCGACCCATTCGCGCCGCAGCGAAAACAAATCCCGCAGCTCGTCGGTCGACAGCTCCGTGATCCAGTTCTCGCCGGCGCCGACGATCTGCTGGCTTAAGGCCAGCTTGCGCTCGATCATCTCGTCGATGCGCTCCTCCAGCGTGCCCAGCGTCACGAACTTGTGCACCTGGACATGGCGCGTCTGCCCGATGCGGAAGGCGCGGTCCGTCGCCTGATTCTCGACGGCGGGGTTCCACCAGCGGTCGTAGTGGAACACATGGCTCGCCGCCGTCAGGTTCAACCCGATGCCGCCGGCTTTCAGCGACAGGATGAAGACGCAGCGCTGCTCCTCGGCCGGCAGGCCGGCATCTTGAAAGTGCGCGATCATCTCGTCGCGCGCTGTTTTGGACGTGCCCCCGTGCAGGAACAGCACGGGTTCGCCGAGCTCCTGCTGCAGCACTTGCTGCAGCAGCAAGCCCGTCTCGACAAATTGCGTGAAAATCAAGCATTTGTCGCCTTCCTGGCGCAGCTCCTGCACCATCTCAAGCAGCCGCTCCAGCTTGTTCGAACGGCCGCTCCACGGCGCGCCGGGGCCTTCCTTGAGCATCAGGGCAGGGTGGTTGCACACCTGCTTGAGCTTCGTCAGCGCGGCGAGGATCAAACCGCGCCGCTCCATAGGAGAGAGCGTATCCAGCCGGTCGAACATGTCCTGAATGTAATTCTCGTACAGCGAGCCCTGCTCGGCAGTCAGCGAGATGAACGTTTTGGACTCGTTCTTCTCCGGCAGATCGAGCTGGATCGCCGGGTCCTTTTTCACGCGGCGGAGCAGGAAAGGACGGATCAGCTTTTGCACCTTGCCGATCGTATCGCTGTCGCGCGTCCGCTCGATCGCGTTCACATAGCGGTGCGTGAATTCGCGGATCGTACCCAGATAGCCCGGATTCGCGAAATCGAAGATCGACCATAGCTCGGTCAGCCTGTTCTCGATCGGTGTCCCGGTCAGCGCGATGCGGTGGTAGCCGTTAAGGCGGCGAATGGCGGACGCCTGCTTCGTATAAGCGTTTTTTATATTTTGAGCCTCATCCAGACAGATGGAGTTCCAGGCTACAGAGGCCAGCTCCGCTTCATCCAAATGAGACAGCGTGTAGGAGGTCAGCACCAAATCCGTCTGACGGACGGTCTCCGCAAAGTCGGGGCCTTTCAGCCGCTGCGGCCCGTAGTGCAGGTGCACTTTCAGCGACGGCGCGAAGCGCTTCAGCTCCATCTGCCAGTTGCCCAGCACGGAGGTCGGGCAAATGAGCAGCGACGGCGCATCCGGCTGCTCGGACTCTTTGACGGACAGCAAATATGTGATCCACTGGATCGTTTTGCCGAGACCCATGTCGTCGGCGAGACATCCGCCGAGCCCAAAACGGCGCAGGAACAGGAGCCAGGAGATGCCATCCACCTGATAGTGGCGCAGCGAGCCTTGGAAGCTGGCCGGCGGCTCCGCCCGCGGAATCGCCGAAGTTTGCGTAAGCTGGTCGATCATGTGGCGCAGCTGCTCGTTCAGCTCCACTTCCATTTCGATGTAGCGCATCGCATCGGGATCGTCCTCTTCCGGCAGCAGGCCGCCGGCTTCGCCCGACAGATGCAGCTCCAGCACATCACGGAAAGAAAGCCCCTGCTTCTTCTGCATCTGCTTCATGATCTGCTCGACCTGAGCCATAAAACGCGGGTCGAGCTGGACCCAATTGCCGCGAATCTGGATGAGCTTGCGCTTCTCTTCCAAAAGCAGCAGGAACTCCTCTTCGGTGAGTTCCAAATCGCCTATGGCCAGCTTCCAATCGAACTGCATCAGCTGGCCGAGGCCGAACATCGTCTCCCGGGTCGAGCCGACGGAAGACTTGATCTTCGCGCGCAGCCGCGGCCGCAGCTTGCGGATGCGGTCCCACCAGGCCGGGAGAAAGACGCTCGTCCCGGCCTCGACAAGCCTTGCGCTTCCTTCCGCGAGGAAGCGCCATGCCTCGTCCTCCGTCAGTTCTTGACGGAGGACGAGGCCGTCGCCGCCCGCATCCAGCCATGGCAGGATGCGCAGCCATTTGGCTGCGTCGCGCTGCACGCGGCCGATCTCCGGCTGCCACGCCTCCGGCAGTGGCAGCTCGCNGGCCGTCGCCGCCCGCATCCAGCCATGGCAGGATGCGCAGCCATTTGGCTGCGTCGCGCTGCACGCGGCCGATCTCCGGCTGCCACGCCTCCGGCAGTGGCAGCTCGCCCGGCACGGGCGTGCCGTCAGGCGCCACCGTGCGCAGCACCTCCGGCGCCAGCCGGTCCTGCAGCACGATGCGCAGCTGCCAGTCAGGGCCGTGCGCGAGGTCGGGCTCGGCGAGCTGCAGGCAGGTGCGCATCGGCGTCCGGTCCTGGCGCCAGCCGATCGCGACGAGCCAGTCTTCCTCGTCGAGCCAAATCTCGGCGCCGATCTCGCCGCGCCGCATAAGCGGGTAGGCGGCTTCGAGCTTGCGCAGATTGTCTTTCATGACGCCGTCCGACTCCACCCATTCCGGGATCAGCGCATGAATCCACGCCAGATTCGCCGGCGTCTCCAAAGCTTGCAGCTCCTCGGGCAGCTGGAGCTTCCAGCCGATTTCACCCGTTTTCCACTTGTCGTAATCGGGCATGAAAGCCCCTTGAGCCAGCGCTTCTTTGATTGCCGGGGCAAGCCGCATCAGATCGGAGCATTCCTGGCTCCAGATCAGCTTCAAATGCTGGGCCGTCTGCGGATTGCTGAAATATTCGAGCGCCTCAAGCGGCGGAAGTTCGATGCCTTCGCGGTGCTGCCATTCGCCGGGCTCGTAGAACGTGCCGTAGAAAGACGCCCGGTGCCAGGCGAACAACAGATGCTTCAAATCGAGCGCATCCCAGATGCCGCCGTTTTCCCGGGAGCCCCACAGAAACAGGGAGCCGCCGGGCATGAAGCTAACGTGAACCTTAAGGGCGCTGGTTTCGATCATCGAATCCATTTTCCTTTCTTCAGCTCTTCTTGAAAAGCGCGCAGCCGCGAGAATTTATCGGCTAGCCGATAAATGTAGTGCTCCCAGCGGTCTTCCTGCCCGAGCTGTTTGTAGAAGCCGTGCAGCTTTTTGAGGAGGCGGACGGCTGTTTTGTAGGAGGCGCGGTTTTTCTCCAGCACCGCCCGTTCCGCCGCTTGATGGTAGAGCGGCAGCAGCAGCTCGGCATCGTGCTCTTCGATCGCCCGCAGCTCAAGCGCATACAAGTTGAGCGGCGAGATGCGGTTGGCGAGCTGGAGGTCGATCCACTGCCGGTACCGCTTCGTATGCAGCAGGTAGGCGGTATAATAGTAATAGGAGCGGGGGAGGAGCGATTCCATGACCTGCACCCACTCGCTGTCCGAATCCAGATGCTTGGCCGTGTCCTGCCAGTATTGGCAGAAGGCGCGAAAATCGTCATGGTTCGCCGTAGCGGCGGTTGGCAGCAAATAGCGGAGCCACACCAGCGTTTTTTCCCACTGCCTCGCGTTATAGTAATAATTCAGGTAAATAAAAAAATCTCTCGTTTGCGGATGGTTCAGCCCTGCAAGCTGTCGGAAAGCGGCATCCGTTCGGTCCTGGACGATATCGAAATGGGCCCTCGCCATGATCAGCGTATCTTTTTTGCGGGGGAGCGATTCTTTTTTGCCCAGCAGCACATCCAGACGCTGCATTTCTTCCTGCAGCCACTCCGCCTGCCCGCCGAGCTGCCACCAAACCGACCGGTACACGAACAGCCAATCGATCGGACTATCCTTGCCGTGCAGGGCGAACTCGCCGAGCATTTTCAAAGTGGCCTGCCAATGCTTCGGATCTTCCCGGAAAGACTTATTCCCATCGATGCGTTCTCGCGCCTCAACGAGCCGGTCCTCGCAGTTTTTGGCGGCGATTTTGCAGCCGTTTTCATGATAATAAGACAAGTAGGAGCTTTTCGTTTCCTGATAAAACTGCTCGATCTTGCGGTTCATAAAAAGTACGATATGGAGCCGATACAGCTCCCGGACCGATATTCTCCAGTTTTCCGCGTAAGCGGGCAGCGTTTCCAGCGCCGATTCGTAAAAAGTTTCAATCGAATGTTGGTGGGAAATGGAAAATCCGTGAAACTTGCCTTCAAAAAAACGGTGCCACTCCACCGGCATCGACGCTTCCAGCGGCACGTTCGGCTTCTCCGGTTTGCGTTCCGGGATCACGGCGGCGCCGCGAATCGGCTTTTTCCGGGTGTGGATCGCCTGCTTGAGCTGCTGCAGCAGCAGTTCCGGGCGGCCGTACGGCGCGTACAAGCTGAAAAAAGCCGCGGCTATGTGTTTGCAATAACCATCATAGGAGCAGCTGCATTGACTATGCGTGAAGTCTTCGAGATTGACGACCGTCTCGTAGACCTGATTTCCTTGGACCCGCGCGCGGATGCTGGTGCCGGCTAATTCAACATGGGTCACACGGTTTTTGTGATAATATTCCCAGCCTTGCTCCAGTATGACGGCGTCATAGTGGTGCTGGATCTGCTTCAATAGGTAGTTCATTCGATTTTTGGAAATCTGCAGTTTCAGCATGAGCGCTTTTTCTACCTCCGAGCGGTACATTCCTTCTTCCATAGTAACAGATTTTTTCCGAAATTGCCCATTTCCATAGTTTATGCCAAAGTATAATTTTTTATCCGTACCGCAAGGCGCCTGGTGGGAGAAGCCGCTTTTGTGCATGCCCGATTTCTCTGACGGATTCCCGGACGACTAACTCTGCAATTCCTGTCTATAATGTGATAAAGTGGTACTACGGAATGAGGGGTGGCCGCATATGGGCGGTTTGCCGATGCCGTACCGAAAGGAGAAGTCGAATGGGGATTAAATACGGCAGGGAGTATAAGGATATTGTAACCGATTTCATGCGCGGCATAGCGCTTGTGGACGGTTATTACGATTTGTTCGAGATGAGCGAGGAAGAGTGGCAGGAGCTTTCGGCGGAAGAGCGGGAGGAATGCCTGCGCACGCTGGCTGACGACATTTTTTACGGATTGGGCAGTTCGCCCGTGATGCAGGTGGGAGTCGGGACGGTTCGTTACGATTCCGCGAATCATGTGCTGAAAGTACATGACGGCGAAAAGCTCGTCTCTGTCATTTATTTGGTATAACCGAACCGGGCAGGAAAAGAGGGCCGTTCCGCGAGGAACCGGCTTTTTTGGCATATCGCGCGCTTCTCAAGGCGCTTGGCGCGGCGGGTGGACAGGCCCGCCATGCTTTTCGCACCGCGTGCAGCTCCCAATGTGCGGTGTTGCGCCTCATGACAGCGGTTGGTCGACCACATGCTTCCAGCCCGCAAAAACCTGCGAAAGTGCAGGCTTTTTTTTGGGGGGAATGGTTCATTTTGGCGAAAGCCTGCGAAAGTGCAGGAATTTCCGCTCAAAATGACTCTGAACCTGTGTGTTCGGTGAAAAGCCTGCACAATTGCAGGAATTGTTCGAAACGCGCGCATGAAGGAGCAAAAGCCTGCACTTTTGCAGGCTTTTTTCGTGTGGCCAGGCAGAAGGCGATCGGTTCTGGTGCATAGGTATCACGCCGGCCTGCACTTTCGCAGGCTTTCTGCGCCATGATGCCGATCCGCCAGCTCAAGCGGGCAATTCGCAAGTTTCCGCGAATGGCCGGCGACGTCTTGCGGCGCCCTCCCGACGCTTTTCTCCTCCTAACGAAGCGAAGGAGCTCGTCGCCCGAAGTCGGGGGGTTAACCGCAGCTATGCGTCGTCGTCGCAGAACGCTTTTAGGGACATATTTGTTTGCCGTACGCATGTTGATTTTGTCCCACATTCGCCCGGCCGCCCGTCGAGGAACAATTGTACTGAAGCAAATTGACAGAGTATGGTATCATGGAAGAATGGATTAAACTTTGTTAAGGAGTATGGAAACCATGCTTTCTGAAGCCAGAAAAGTGTTGCAGCAGGTTTACGGTTACCCGGAATTTCGCGAAGGCCAAAAAAATATTATCGCCAATCTTCTGGAGGGCAAGGATACGCTCGGCATCATGCCTACGGGAGGCGGCAAATCCATATGCTATCAAGTTCCGGCACTGCTCATGGATGGCGTGACGCTAGTCATTTCGCCGCTTATTTCGCTGATGAAGGATCAGGTGGATGCGCTGAACAGTTTGGGCATACCTGCCACGTTCATCAACAGCACGCTGGAAGCGAGGGAAGTGCAGCAGCGTATCCAAGGGGCGATGCAGGGCAAATATAAGCTGCTGTACATAGCGCCCGAGCGCCTGGAGTCGGAGCGGTTCCGCGCCAGAATGGCCGCGTTGAACCTGCCCTTTGTCGCCATCGACGAGGCGCACTGTGTGTCGCAGTGGGGGCACGATTTTCGCCCGAGCTATGTGGCGATTGCACCGTTTATCCGCGAGCTGCCGAACCGCCCGATCGTGGCCGCTTTTACGGCGACCGCTACGGCTGAAGTGACGGAGGACATCGCGCGGCTGCTGGAGCTGGAAGATGCGGGCATTTATATCAACGGCTTCAGCCGGGACAATCTGGAGCTGACGATTTTGCGCGGTGAGAACAAGCGGGATTACATTTTGAACTATGTCAAAGAGCATACGCATCAGCCGGGCATTATTTATGCCGCCACGCGCAAGGAAGTGGAGGATCTTCACGAGCTGCTGCGCAAAAAAGGGTTCGCCGTCGGCCGGTATCACGCCGGGTTGTCGGACGAGGAGCGCTCCCATATGCAGGAGTCGTTCATTTACGACGATATTCGCGTGATGATTGCGACGAACGCTTTTGGCATGGGCATCGATAAATCCAACGTGCGGTACGTCATTCACTACAATATGCCGAAAAATATGGAGGCGTATTACCAGGAAGCGGGCCGCGCCGGGCGCGACGGAGAGCCGAGCGAATGCATTCTGCTGTTCAGCGCGCAGGACATTATGACGCAGAAGTTCCTGATCGAGCAAAATCAGCTGTCGCCTGAACGCAAAGCGAACGAGTACAAAAAGCTGCAGATCATGATCGACTACTGCTACTCGCCCCGCTGCCTGCGCAATTATATTTTGCATTATTTTGACGAAAAAAATGTCAAAGACACATGCGGGAACTGCAGCTCCTGCAAGGATGACCGGGATACCGTGGACATTACCGTCGAAGCGCAAAAAATCTTTTCCTGCATCCGGCGCATGCAAGAGCGGTTCGGGATTTCGATGGTCGCCTCCGTGCTCAAGGGCTCGAAAGCCAAAAAAATTCTCGACTACCGCTTCGACCGCCTGCAAACATACGGTATAATGCGTGACTTGCCGGAAAAGGAAATTTCCGACCTGATCAACGTGCTGATCTCCGAAGGCTACTTGCAGCTGTCCGAAGGCCAGTATCCGGTCGTGAAGCTGCTGCAGCCCGCAGCGGAGGTTTTGCAAGGCAAGCTGCAGGTGTACCAAAAAGTGCGCAAACAGCAGATCAAAGCCGCTGCCGTCGACAACACCTTGTTCGAGCAGCTTCGCCTGCTGCGACGGGAAATTGCCCAGCGGGAGAAAGTGCCGCCGTACATTATTTTCTCCGACAGCACGCTGCGCGAGATGAGCGAGATATGTCCGACGACGGAAGCCGGCATGCTGCGGATCAAAGGTGTCGGCGAGGTGAAGTTCCGCAACTACGGCTTGCCGTTTTTGGAGCTGCTGCGCACCTATGCAGGCGAGAGCGCGGCCGATATGGCCGTGTACGATTACGAGTAGGGAGGCGTTCGGATGTCCGCAAAGCTGTCCGTGGAGGAGGTTGCCAACCGTCTTGCGGGCTTGACCGGCTGGACGCTTGATGATCGGAAGTGGATCGTGAAAAAATATCGTTTTGCCGAATTTCTTGAAGGAATCGGATTCGTGAACGAAGTCGCCCGCATTGCGGAAGCCTGCAACCACCATCCCCTGATCGCCATCGATTATAAAACGGTCACGCTCCGCCTGACCACCTGGCATGCGGGTGGCTTGACCGAGCTGGATTTCAGCACGGCCCGGCAGTTCGAGCTTGCTTATGGCGGCGTGCATTCCGGCTAGGAGTCTGGCGGGCGGAGTGCATAGAATCTTCATCGGACAGACTCCTAGCTTGCAGGTTGCATGCGGTTTGCATGCGGCTTAGAGCCGGGTCCGGGTGCTCACTCGTGCTTTTGATAGACCATGCAGTGAAATGCGTCCGGTCCTGACGGCGTCATTTTTTCATACGTATCCGTAACGGCAAAACCGGCCTTTTCGTAGGCGCGGATCGCCCTTTCGTTATCGGTCAGCACTTCCAGATCGATTTCCTGCGCGGGCGATCTTCTCTGCGCTTCCTGCACGATCAGCTTCATGAATGCGGCTCCGAGACCTTGCCCGCACAAGTCCGGCCTTAGTCCGAGCCCCAGCCGGGTAACGCCTGCAAGCGGGAAAAATTGCGCGAATCCGCACAGCCGCCCATCGGCATCGACAATGCCGCAGTATTGCTCCGCCCTGATCGCCGGATCGGCGAACTCCTTGCCGTCAGCGAGCATTTCCTGCCATGAAGGCCAATTGCAAATATCCCAGGGGGGCTCGTACGCCCAGCAGCACAATTGTTTGCCGTGTTCTTCGGTGAGAGGAATTATGCGCCAGTTTAAGACTGGATTCATGGGGCTATCATCCTTTTTGATAGAATAGGGTCCGGCCTGTGCTTTGCTTGCGGTTTACTTGCAATTTGCCGAGTCTTCATTCGTTAATGGTAGCTTTTCTCGGCAAGTTTGGCTACAAAATTCGTATATACTGCCGCTGCTTTGTAAGTTTCCAGAAAATTCTCAATTCATTGTGAACGCTATTATCGTACAATAGAGTTATAGATTTGCCGCACACGAACCCAGTATCCAATGAAAAACGCGAAGGAGGTTCCACCATGTCCCAAACTACCATTCGAGAAGCAACCGTGCAGGATATTACTCAGCTCCGTGAGCTTATGCTTGCTTATATCGTCGGCTTTTACGAGTATCGGCCGCCGGAAGACGAGAAGTTGAACGCATTGATCCATACATTGCTGGAACAAAAAGAAGGCATCCAGTTCGTGGCCGAAACCGATGACGGCACATTGGTCGGTTTTGCTACGTTGTACTTCACATTCAGCACGCTGCGGGCAGCCAAAATCGCCGTCATGAACGATTTGTTCGTTATTGAGGCGGAACGGGGACAAGGCGCGGCACAGAAGCTTTTTGCCGCTTCCAAAGGTTATGCCGCAAGGAACGGCTACGCCAGACTTTCATGGACAACGGCCAAAGATAATTCCCGTGCGCAGCGGTTTTACGATAAAATGGGAGGAGAGCTGGGCAACTGGCTGAGCTACTCCATCAATCCGACCATGGGGATTGGCGATTAATCAAGTCTATTTTACGAAGGTGGTGCCCTTATTTTGGAAAATATCGTAAGCCAATCATGGCTGCTCGGCCAATTGGGAGACGCGAATATCGTGATCGCGGACTGCCGGTTTGCGCTGGGACAACCGGAATCCGGCAGAACAAGCTACCAGCTTGACCACATACCCGGAGCCGTCTATGTAGATTTGGAAAAAGATCTCTCGGGCTCTCTTATGGCCCACGGAGGCCGGCATCCGCTGCCTGATCTCGGCGCTTTTTCGATTCTCGTCGGCAATCTGGGCATTGACGGAACCAAAACCATAGTCGCCTATGACGATCAAGGCGGCGCAATGGCTTCCCGGCTGTGGTGGATGCTGAGATTCCTCGGTCATTCCGAAGTTTATGTGCTCGACCAAGGGTATACCGCATGGAAAACAGCCGGCTACCCGGTCACCGCCGAAGAACCTGCCGTATATCCGCGCACGTTCTCGCCGAAGGTGAACCGCGCCATGCTCGCCAGCATGGACGAGGTGAAGGACAAGCTGGGCCGCGAAGGCACCGTGCTTGTGGATTCCCGCGAGCCGCGGCGCTACCTCGGCCTGGAAGAGCCGATCGATGCCGCCGCCGGGCATATCCCGGGCGCGCGCAATTACTTCTGGAAAGGCGTGCTGGACGAAAGCGGCGCGTGGAAATCCGCGGAAGAGCAGCAGCGGCATTTTGCCGGGCTGAAGGACGCGGAAGAGATCATCGTGTACTGCGGATCGGGCGTAACCGCATGCCCGAACGTGCTCGCGCTGAAAGAAGCGGGCTTCGCGAATGTGAAGCTGTATTCCGGCAGCTGGAGCGATTGGATCAGTTGGGAAGACAACCCGATTGCAACAGGGGAAGAGTAAGAGTCGAGAGGCATCAGAAAAAACGACAAGGAGCCCGCAAGGGCTCCTTGTCTCGTTTGAGATCGACTTTTTTAAGGCGTCGCGCAGTTGAATTTCGCCCGTTGTTCCGCTGCCGGAATCACCGCCTGATGTTCAGGCCGAGGAAGGCGATCGAGTAGCCGACCGCGGACTGGGGCATCGAGTGACCGGCGCCCTGCACGCTGATTGCCTCAACCGGTGGTTGGGTGGAAGTGCTGCCGTAGCGTGTGCGGGTCCAGCCCGACTGCGGGCTATCGGTGTTGACCGGGGTGGCGGAGACGCCGCGCAGATTGGTCCACTGCTTGATTTCTTCTTTGAAGTTGTTGTAGTTAAGTATATTGTCGGCAGTACCGTGCCAGAGTTGGATGCGCGGGTAGCTTCCTGTGTAGCCGGGGAACATCGCGCGGGCGGCGGCTCCCCACTGTTGGGCGGTCTTGGAAATCTGGCCGTTCGCGCACTGACTGTTCCAGAAGTTGGTGGCGCTGCCGGTGGCGAAGCAGGTGGCGGGCACGCCCATGAACACCGTTCCGGCAGCGAAGACGTCCGGGTACTCGGCGAGCAGTACGTTGGTCATCATCGCACCGGAGGATGCGCCGGTCACGTAGACACGGCTGGAGTCGATGTTATAATTCGCCTTGGTCCACGATACCATCGACATGATGCCGACAGGATCGCTGCCGCCGCCGCGAGTAAGCGCTTTCGGACTCCACACGTCGAAGCAGCTGCTGAATTCGGTGTGCGTGGATTCGGGGAAAACGATGATGTAGCCGTACTGCTCAGCGGCTGTGACGAAGTCGCGAGCATAGCCGTTGTAGAAAGCAGAAGCCGAACCCGAACAGAAGTGTACGGCCACCAGCAATGCGGGATTCGGGGCCAGGTTGCGCGGCACGTAGACGTACATTTTCAGGCCGCTCGGGTTGTTGCCGAACGACGTGATCTGTGATAGCGTCCCCGGCGTTACACCTGCCGGCGGCGCGAGAGCCGCCGCAGGGGCTGTCTGCGCCGTCGCTGGGGGCACCAGCAAACCAGCCAGCAGCAGCAGCGCGCTGAACATTTTTACAAAAGTTGACTTTAGTAGCATCATAATACCTCCTTAGAATTTTAAAATAAATGAGACTGCTCCGTTTCCGTTGAGTTGTGAGCCTCCTTTCTCCTTTAATTGTAAGCGTATGCAAACCATATTATAACATTTAAACAAAAAATATGTTGTCCGAAAATAAATATTTCCCATAAATTGTCATCAAGTTCCGTTTCGATTTTTGAATAAGGGCTGCTGACCGGGCGCCAGTTCTAAAGCATGGGAGAAATGTGCATTCTTGTTTCCTCCTGGATCAGCGTGTTATGCTTGTTTCACTGAAAGTCGATCGTTTGGAGGAGGAACCTTGATGTCGAACATAATTACCCCATACCAGGAAAGTGATCACGATATATTAGTCGATATTTGGTACCGGGCCGTATGTCGTACCCATACTTTTTTGACGGATTCGGACATCCAATTTTACCGCAGTATAGTTCAAAACGGGGCCTTAAGAGAAGTTGAGATCTGGGTAAGAAGAAACGAAAATAAAGAACCGACAGGGTTTATCGGACTTGTCGGAACTAAGATCGAGATGCTGTTCGTAGATCCAGAACACCACGGAATGGGAATAGGCAGCCGTTTAATCGAACATGCCCAAAAATTAAAAGGAAGTACTCTCCAAGTTGATGTCAATGAGCAAAACGACGGAGCGTGTGCCTTCTACAAACGGGTTGGATTCGTACAGATCGGCCGGTCGGAATTGGATGGTTCGGGTAAGCCATTTCCATTGCTTCACCTTGAATACAGATCAGTATAGACAGTTAAGAGGATGAGTATGGATATTGTGATTCGGAATTTCGCGGTTGGAGATGAAAATGTCTGGAAGCATATAGACGACAGTTTTACTGTTGATTCTACCCTCGTCCTGTCCTTGACGGATCGAGAGTTCGGATTCACGGTGAAACCCATTCCCGGCTATACAAAAAGTTATTCGGAAGAACGGTTTCAGGAAGCAGAAGATGAGGATTATTCAGACTATATCGATAGCCCGGATCGAATAGTGTACTTGGCCTGGGCCGGGAATCAAGCAGTAGGCCGTAAACTGATCGAGCAGGCCAAGCGGTGGGCGAAAAACGGCGGAATGCCCGGAATCATGTTGGAGACGCAAAGCAACAACGTGAATGCGTGCAAATTTTATAAAAGTTGTGGTTTTGTAATAGGCGGGCTTGATCTTAACTTGTATCAGGGTATTGATAAACACAATGATGAGATTGCGTTATTCTGGTATTTGATTTTTGAATAAACTTCATGCACGCCGGAGCGAAAAGCAAGACCTACCGGCCGAAGCCGGTAAGGCGCGAAGCGGTGGCGCATAATAAACGAAGGATTTGGTGAATGTAGTATCACAAATCAGAAAGCAGAAGAAGTATCCCATGGTAACACAAATATTCAAGATCAGGTACAGCGTGGTTAACCTCGACTAGCTGCATGGCCTCAAGTTGTTTTTGCGACAGATGAGATATCGGATACAGCCCAAGAATATACACCGAAAACGCTGAAACGAAAATGGCCTTGTTTTCAGGGGGCGCCTCGGGAAAATATTTATCCAAACTTGCAGCAATAGTGTCCAGAATATAGCTAACCTTTTTGAATTCTGCAAGCTTTTCAACACTGCTGTTGATTTCGAGAACGGAAAAGAGTATGGAAAGCAGCTTCAACATCTTATCGTGCGATAACAAAGTCTTCGTCAGAAAAGTGCTATACTGTTCTTTTGTCATCTTGGCTGTAGTATTCATTACTTCCAGCATCCTGGCCTGCCATCTTAGCAATTCCCGGGCCAGAAGGTCCAGCAATACCTCGTCTTTAGTTTTGTAATAGTTATAAATCGACGGGCGTGTAAAAGAGGTCAGTTCGGAAATTGCCTTAAAGGTTACGCCCTCATATCCGCTTTGACAGAATAATGTGTCGCAGGCATTGATGATTTCTTCCTGTCTGCTGGTTATTTGATCCGGTGTTCTTGCCCTTATAAAATCCATTGTATCGATCTCCTCTTGAGTTATGATAACACATTGTCAATTCATTATTCCACCATAGTTGACATCGTGTAATTTATCCTGTAATCTGATTATTGACGATTCGTCAGTTAATTTCAGAAGGAGGAATTACTATGGAAAAGAAAACAGTTGTTATAACAGGAGCTTCATCTGGTATTGGAAAGGTAACAGCTAAATATTTTGCAGAAAATGGATGGAATATAGCTGCCACTATGAGATCGCCAGAAAGCGAAAATGAATTAACTCAAATTGAAAATGTCAAAATTTACCTCCTTGATGTTACAAAACAAGAAACAATTAATAAAGTATATGAAGATATTTTAAAAGAATTCGGAACGATAGATGCCCTGGTCAATAATGCAGGATATGCTTTATTTGGACCGATTGAAATCTCTACGGATGAGCAAATTCGCAGAGAGTTTGACGTAAATGTATTTGGTTTAATTAATACTACCAGAACATTTTTAAAGCATTTTAGAGAGAATAAAAAAGGTATAATTGTGAATATAGGATCTATGGCGGGTAAAACAACACTTCCATTAATATCAACTTATAATTCTACTAAATTCGCAGTAGAAGGTTTAACAGAATCGTTAAGCTATGAATTAAGTAATTTTGGGATTAAAGTGAAATTGGTAGAACCCGGTTCAATGACAACAGATTTTGCCGGTAGATCTATGGATCATGCAAAATCAGAAACAATAACTGATTATAATGCATATGTTAGCAATTTCTTTAATTTAGCTTCAAGTGAAAATCAGCAAATATCCAGTCCTCCCGAACTTGTAGCTGAAGTAATTTATGAAGCAGTTACCGATGGAACAGATAAACTGAGATACATTGCCGGTGAAGATGCAAAACAAATTATAGCTTTAAGAGAAACTCAAGGCGATGAAGCTTATGTGCAAATGATAAAAGAAAGATTTGCCCTAAAATAGACCAGGGAATTTAGCCAAAGCCGATCGAAGAGCCGGATGGAGAACACGAATTTGACGGAGATAAACGGACTCGTAGATACGGGAGGAGGAGAGCAGACAGGTGAACGATTGGAATCGATCAAATCGAGCCAAGAACGGAAAATTCCAGAACGAAATCCCGGCGATTGTGAAATTTGGGGCAGGAGACCTTGTGTCCATGCTCCTTGAATTTCTATCTCCAAAAACCCAGAGAAGGCCGAAGCAGCCGCTTCCTATTATCCCTCTTCAGCATGACACGCTAAAGGACGGAAAGGACAAGGTCGTCTGGTTTGGACATTCGGCGTCAATGCTTCAGCTAGGTGGCAAGACGATCCTAATCGACCCGATGCTGGGCAAGAACCCGTCGCCGATTCCTTTTTCCCGTAATAGCAGATATAGCGTTAATTTGCCAATCACGATTGAGGAGCTTCCTCCGATCGATATCGTTGTTCTGTCTCACGATCACTACGATCATCTGGATTCTTCCTCCATTCGCAAGCTTATTCCGAAGGCGGGTACTTTCCTCGTTCCGCTCGGAGTCGGCAAGCGAATCCGGAAACGAGGAGCGTCACCAGATGCCGTCATCGAGCTGGACTGGGGGGAAGAACAGATCGTTCAGGGCATTCGCTTCGCTTGCACGCCGGCGAGACATTTCTCGGGAAGAGGGCTGTTCGATCGGGATTCCACCCTATGGTGCTCGTGGGTAATCAAGACGGAGGAGAGAAGTCTCTTCTACAGCGGGGACGGGGGCTACGGTCCTCACTTTGAGCGAATAGGCCGTCAGCACGGACCGTTCGAACTGGCCATTATGGAATGCGGGCAATATGACAAGCGCTGGAGTGGCGTGCATATGCTACCGGAGGAGACGGTGCAAGCGCATCGGGACGTTCAGGGAGGGGTTCTGCTGCCCGTACATTGGGGAGGGTTCACTTTGGCGCTGCATGACTGGAACGATCCCGCAAGAAGGGTATCGGCCGCGGCCGAAGAGCAGAGCATTCCTTACCGGATTCCTAGAATCGGCGAACCAGTCTATCTGGATCAGATTCCGCTATTACCGCAGCGGGATTTCTGGTGGCAGGACCTGGAAGGAAGACCGACGAACGCATCCACAAGCGGGAGACAGGCGTGCTCGCAGCCCATATAACGAACAAGGCAGTCCGTCCGGTCTTCTTAGACCGCCTGGGCTGCCTTGCTACTTTTTATCAGGAAGGGATTTTTCGATGGAAACATACGTTCCCTATGTGTTATAATCTAAAAACATCAGCCGATAGCGTAAAGGAGCGAGGGATTCGTTGAATCAAACCAATGAATTGCAAGTAAAGATTAAGCCCTGGGCAGATACCGACCTTGCATTGCTGTATCGTATGAATGCACCGGAGATGCTCGAGCACTTAGGAGGTCCGGAGACAGAGGAGCAGGTCCTGAACCGCCACAAACGATACGTTGAGATCGAAGGGAAAGGTACAGGGCGTATGTACAGTATAGTTCTGCTCCCGGAGCTCGAAGCGGTGGGCAACATCGGGTACTGGGAGCGTGTCTGGCAAGAGGAGACTATATACGAGGTAGGATGGGGCGTCTTGCCGCCGTTCCAAGGAAAAGGAATTGCGGCTAGAGCGGCCGCAGCCGCTATTGCCAGCGCTAGCACAGAAAAGAAGGTATATGCATGCATTTCCGTCCATCGACAATCCGGCATCAAACGCCATTTGCAGGAAACTAGGCTTTATATTGGCCGCCGAGTGCAGCTTCGAATATCCGCCGGGGAATTTTATGCGGTGCAACGATTGGAGACTGGATCTTAGTACGATAATTTGAGTCGGGACGATTTATAATCGTTTTAGAGATGCGAACAACCTGGGGAATCCATTTTTTCGAATACCCGCTCATACACGTCCAAAAGTAATCAAGCAAGGCCACGTCAAACGCCGCTGCCCGGCCGGGGGATGCGCCAAGATAGGAAGCAGTACCGCCCAAGCTGGCTAATACTGGTTGAGCAGCCTTATAGACGAGCTCCGGTCCATTGTACAAAATGACTGCCGCCGGTGTTCCGATGGTTGGGGTGGGGGTCAAAATCGCTCCATCGATATAATCGATTTCTTGCTCGGCAGCCCATGCAAACATTTTGCGGGACCGCACCGGAGAGCCGGCAGTAAGGTTCACGAGCGTTCGCCCTCTTAGGGCGCCCCTTGCGGGCTCGAGGATCGCTTGCACGACGTTGTAGTCTAACACGCAGATGATGACCAGCGGGCTTGTCGCGACAGCTTCAGCGACAGTATTCGCGGGGACGGCGCCCTGCTTAACGAGAGCATCTGCCTTACCGACCGAGCGGTTCCATATTGTCGTTGGGTGACCGCTCTTCAGCAGCGCACCAGCCAGCGCCTGCCCCATCGGACCGAGTCCGATAACCGTCACAGGCGTACGATCCTTATTTTCCATGACAGCATCTGCCGCAACCGATCCTTCATGCTTATTGAGATCTTTTACACTGTCCAAAAGAAATGCCTCCCTTCATTTGTGTTCGACTCTATTCTAAAGGGTTGACATTAGTGTAAAAGTCAATAGTCGGAAATCGTCAATCGGCAAACTGGACATTGCCGGGGACGATGTAAGCTCCCGATGTTCCGTTTTCGGCTAGCCCCGGTATCGTATCCGTCACCGTTCTGCCCTTGATGTCAGTGATGCGAACCTGCAGAGGCTTGGTGCCTAACTGCGTGCCGACGAAATGGTTATAGTCCATTTTCTCCAAATTGATCCAGCTGCCGCCTTTCAAATATTCCAGCTTCATAACAGGGTACTTGTGGTTTCGCACCTGAATGGCGGCCCACCACTGGCTGCTGCCTTCCTTGATTCGATAGGAAAAGTTCCCCAGAATCGGGGCTTTGACGACTTTCCACTTGATATTGATTTTGCCGTCGGGGATATTGCCGATCTTGGCGAACGCATTCGGGGAAAGATCAAGAGCACCCGGAGCGCCTTCGGGATATAAATCGGTCACGTAAACGGTCGTTTTCCCTTTCGGGCCTTCAACTTCCAGGTAGGCTCCCGCGAGAGCCGCTTTGACGCCGCCATAATTCATGTCGGTCGGATTCAAAGCCGTAATCTCCATCGTTGGCGGGATCGGATCGAGCAGCACGGCACCTCCCGAGTAGCCCGAGCCCGTATAAGTGGCGTAGCCGGTATGCAGATCGTTCCAGGCGGCAAAAGCCGAAAGCGTCGGAACAATCATCAGCGCACCCAAAATAAGAGAGCTCAAGCCTAGTTTTTTTGCCCATTTGCTGCTTTTCATCATTAAATTCCTCCATTCGGCTCGTATTGTGAAAGCGCTCTATAAACTGTTTGTTCAATTTCGCCTTTTCAGGCAGTACATGCCTCCTTTCACGAATAAAATGGTAAAACATAGGTTTTCTAGTAAATTTATTATTATTTCATCTATCATCTCAGTAATTCTCTGAAAAATCAATAGAATTGTAAAATTTTTCAGATAATTTGTCGAACATAAAAAGCCAGCGCTCCCGCTGCCGAGCGAGAGGCGATGGCTTCTTGTAGCGGCCGCTTTTAAGTCAAAATGTGGCCGCCTTCCACGTGAAGAACGGTTCCGGTCACGAAGCTGTTGCCGAGCAGGTACAGCACGCTTCGCGCGACGTCTTCAGCTTTGCCTACTCGTTTCACGGGGAGCTTGTTTCCTACCGCGGCGTAGAACTGATTGCGGGCTTCTTCCGGCATTTTGCTGCGTGACGGCGTATCGATGATGCCGGGTGAAACGACGTTCACCCTGATTGGCGCAAGCTCCAGGGCCAAGGTTTGGCCCAGATTCGAGACGGCCGCATTGACTGCGCCCAGGGCCGCCGAACCGATCATGGATTTGTAGGCCACAACTCCCGAGAACAAGGTGATGGAGCCGTTAGGCAAAACTTTCGGAGCGCCGTATTTAGCGGCATAAAATTGGCCCCAAAATTTGTTTTCAAACAACTGCCGCGCTTTTGCGGTATCCGTTTGGAGGAACGCTCCGCCGGATGTTTCCGCCGCGGTCACCACAAGATGGTCGAACTCGCCGACGGTTTCGAAGAAGGACTGTACTTGCCCTTCTTGCGTCGTATCCAGCGCATAAGTCTCAGCTTTGGTTCCCAGCTGTTCTTTTGCTTGCAGCAGCTTGTCTTTGGAGCGGCTGGCAATAATCACTTCTGCTCCGAGTGCCGCCGCTTGTCTGGCTGTTTCGAAACCAATCCCCGAACTTCCGCCGATAATGACAACTTTCTGATTGCGCAACATCGCTCATCCTCCTGACTTTGCTTAAAACTTCAACACTTCATTGAGATGCAAGCGAAGCTTTTCAAAGGCGTCATGCCAAGGAAGGCTTGCACCATTTTGTCCGTCAAGGCTTTGGTGCAGCGTTCCTACTCCTTCCTGCATATTCCGAGCTGCCGCGATTGGCCTCAATGGTAGTATATATGCAGCAAATTCATTTAGAGAAGTAGTGATATTTAATTCATATAGTTTCCGAAAATATAGTATTGTGATATGATGGGCTTAATTAGCCCAAAAAAATTCGGGGGGAAGCTTCATGAGCGGTATGGAACCGGTCGAATTGACCAAAGGAACCCCTGGCGAACTTTGTCCCATTGCCAAGGCGTTGGATGTGATTGGGAGCAAATGGACCTTTCTAATCATTCGGGACCTGTTAATCGAAGGGACGATGCGATTCAGCGACCTGCAGAAATCGATGGACGGAATTAGCCCCAAGACGCTTTCGCTCCGCCTTAGAGAACTGGAGGACAACGGGATATTGAGCAGGAAAGTATACCCGGAAGTTCCCCCGCGTGTGGAATATACGTTAACGGACAAAGGAAGACGTTTGGAAGGGATTTTTATCGAATTGAAGCGATTCGGGTTAGGCTTATAGAGGGATGGCAAAAAGCCGCCCAACAATCAGGCGGCTAAATCCGGCATGTTAGTCAATCGTGCTTCGAAAATCTCAATCATACCAGTTATTTTGATCGATGGGTTTTAGCTCAACCGCGGGGCGGTAGCTTGCGCGAATCCGGCTGCATGCGGCGAGCAGCTTATCCTTGAGCGCAAGGGCCCACTCCGGCGAGTTGGCGGTATCCATATCCTCGACGCTGCGGAGAAGCCGGGCGAATGTGTAAAGATCCGCAAACTTCCGGAAAATAGGGATGGCGCTCAAACAGCTCTCGTCCAAAGGTTTTATCGAGGCATATCCTGCAAGAAATTGTCGAGTCTTTCGTTCGGATTCCTCTCCGTCCAGTTCAACGATATCGGAAAGGGCGCAGGTGACATCCATCATATACCAATGCATCATCGCATCGTCAAAATCAATAGCGCAATACCGCGCTTCCGCGGCGACGTAAAACACATTGTCGGTCTCAAAATCGTAGTGGATCAGCCCTGTATGCCCTTTGCCGGCAGGCAGCTCTGAGAGCTGGTCCTTCAATCGCTCAAGTTCTTGCCGGAGCCCTGACTCCCGGGGATAGCGCTGTAGTACCGATGATATGAACGCCAGCGCATCCAGCCAGCTTTTTCGCGATGTCTCTCCGGGGGCATACGTTTCGGATAATTGGTGAAGCGAGGCGAGGGATCGGCCCCATTGTTCCAAATGAAGATCCGACATCTGATCAAGCGGGAGATACTGTCCTGCGGCCCGTTCGAAAACAACGCCGTAATAAATCCCGTTTTCGGTCGAAATCGTTTCGATCCAATTGCCGTTCCTGGAGCGAACGGGAGCTGCGACGGCATAACCTTTGTCCAGTAAGTACCGGATAAAATCAAGTTCAGCCTGAATATTCCCCGGCGAGTTATCCTCTTCATGAATGAACCGGAGGAAGTGCCGCGAAGCGTTCATGTCAAAAGTGTAAACGAAATTGCTGCTAGCTCTCCAAAATTTCAATGTACTCTCATCATGATCCCAACGCCGGATCAGTTCTTTGGCAGGAGAGTCATTTTCCAATCCTTGAACCATGTTTCTTAAAAGCATCATACCCGCTAGCCTCCCATTGCCTGATGAGAGGTGTCTATTTAGATGATAATGAACGACCTCTCGCAGGCTTTATCGTATTTTTATTCGTATTCAAACACCATCACTCCTTATAAATCGTAGTAGGAAGCGTATTCCCCAAGTTATATTGTCAGGCCAAGTATTCCGGTACTCAAGGTGCATTTTATATAAAATTGATTATTCCGGGGAGGCTCCTTTTCGGGATTGAATTTCAGCGGCTGACGATCGATTTGGAGCAGCTATGAGATTTATTTTAAAGGAACTTGTTCCTATAAGCGGGAAATTAACATACTATGAAGTTAAACTTTACCAAAGTATAGTATAATCTTTAGGGGGAGTGATACGTTCAGCCACATTGGAACTACAACATGAGTAAAATATGCTCTATAATCATGATTGCGTATGGGTGCAAGCACTGTTGTGTTAGTCTGGCATAAATGAAAAGGGAGCCCCGAAAGGCTCCCTTTATATTTTACTGTAGTGGTTTCAGCGGTGTTGCTTATACATCTTTTGACAGGTGCAACCTTGACCTGTACTTTACTTATTAGCCATATTCTAGCAAATGCATCTCTGTTTCTTGAACTGCAATAAAATAGGGGTTCGCACAATTATCGTTGTTCGA
>NZ_JBZYAO010000046.1:0-62967 GCF_059820445.1 Paenibacillus sp. sgz302190 | reverse complement strand
GCTCGTGACGGCGCTGCAAAGCCGCCGTCACGCCGAGGACGAGGGCGCCGATCAGGACGCCCATGTACTCGTTGCCGATGCCGTAGTAGCGGGCGCCGATCATCGGATCGTAGCCGAGCACGGAAGCTTTCATCGCGTGCGCGTCCGTCATGCCGTCCGCCGTAATCAGGGCGGCCGTGCAGCATCCGAGCGCGATCATGGCGCCGGATAAACTTCTTTTTTCCAGCGCGTACGACAGTGGCAGCAGAACCGCGGCAAATGCCGCTGCAAGCCAGACCATGGCCCCGCTCGCTCCAGCCGCTGCGGCCAGCGGCCCAACCGCATAGCCCATAAGCAGCAGAACGCCAGGAGCAGCCAGCACAGTCATTAACGCTGTCCGAATCAAGCGGCGCACCTTCAAGCCTTGCCGAACGATTTTTGCGTGCACGAGAGCAATATACAGCAGGCTGACCAGCAGCACGGCAATTTCATAGGAGGCAAACGGATACAGCAGCAGCGGCCGCAAGCGGTACACCGTTTGAATGCCGGAGAGCTGATCCAGCAGCTTCGGCAGCGACCGCCCCTCTTCACGCACGGTAACCGCTTGACCCGTCATTCCGGCCCCTTCCCGGATACCGAACTCCTCCAGCAAAGAGGCAGTGAAGTCCTGATACGTAACGATCCCCGTTCTCCGGGTCGATTCCGAAGCCAGCAATCCTCCCATTCCCCCCGGGGAATAGCGAATAAGCGGAGACAGCAGCAGCTTGTCTTTGGCGGCATCGCGCCCCACCTCGGGCGAGAACATCCACAAATGCATTCCCGCATCCATACGCCCAACCAGTTCACCCAAAAAAGCATCGATCTCCGACAACACTTCCCGCTGAAGATCCCGAAACCGCTCCTCTCCGTAGCTCCCTTTATCCGCGTACAATCTGTACAAGTCTCCCAGTTCAAGCAGCGTCACGCCGAAGAGTGGGGGTTGTGGGGGTTGGGGGTTTTCCGGGTTTTCCGGGTTTCGCGGGTTTTGCAGGTTTTGCAGGTTTTGCAGGTTTTCCCGGTTTTCCGGGCTTTCAAGCCTTTCCAAGCTTTCCGGATTTTGCAGGTTTTGCCGATTTTCCGCCGGAACCGCCTTATTTGCGGCCATGCCGTTCTCTTGCTCCCAGTCTTTAAGCAGTTGTGGATAATTGCTTTTCACGCCGAACGGTCTGTCCACAGCTTCCGTCAGGGTTTCTTCCCCGACTTGTCCGCTGTCCACAGCGCCATTAGCGTCCATGAGCATAAGCGCCGCGTATCTCCGCAGCTTTTGCTCGTCCCGGCCTGCTGCGCCCAGATCGCTGCTGCCGAATACGGATCGGCGGACGCCTTGGCTTTTGAGCAGCCCGCCTAAAGTTCCTGCCGCGCTTTCCGCAAATTGGCCTTTGTTCGCCTTGTGGAGCATGCCGATTTTGGGCACGAGCAAGCCGCCGCTTGTTTCCGCTCCGGACCGCCCCGAGTATCGCAGCAGCAAATCCGCCGCATTCGTTCCCTGCCACGCCTGAGAGGCCTCTAGCGCCTGCGCTTCAACGGACCCGACAGCCGTTTGGCCGGCCCCGATCGATGCGTACACATCCTGCATCCTTCTGTTCGGCGTACGAATATTCATCGCTCCGACCGCAGCCTGATCCAGCAATCGGGCAAGATGGGGAAGTGCGGATAACCGTTCCGGCTGCAGCTCCAAAAAGGAAAATCCCGGTATCGAAACGACCGTGACCTGTTTTGCCATACACCCCCCTTGCCCGGCCCAGTCCGTACGATCAACCGGTTGGACCGTGACTGCGGCTGCCGCTGGGGATGCATTCAGCAATAACATGGCGATGCCGGCAAGCAAAGCTCGGTTTCGGCATTTCATGCGCATGTCCCCCCGTTTTTTCATATAGCATTTTCATCCAAAAGCCAACATATTCGCAGCGGCACGCCTCGGCCTGACCCGCCCTGTGGGATTATTCACTTTTCCACAGCTTTATGCACAAAAAAAAGAGGCATCATATGCCTCTGCATCAAGCTTTTTTGCTTTCTCCACATTTTTATCCACATTATTCACAAAAATCTGTGAGAAAGTTATTCTTTTTATTAAGATTTTGAAAACGTTGGTATCCGTAGATTTGTTGAACGTTATACACATTGTGCACATGGGTTGTGGATAACTTTACCCACATGCATTGTGAATAATTTGTTAAGCCGGGGAAGCCTCCGCTTTTACGGCTGAATTTTGCATCCGGACCGCTTGGTTGCAGGCGGATACGAATGCTTTGGCCACTGCGACGAGAACGTCCTGATCGATGCCTGTGTTTTTGAAAACTTCGCCGTCCACCGTCACGGTAACTTCCGCTTCTCCGGTAGCTCTTTCTCCTGTGGACAACGAATGCAGCTCCAGGTCGGAGAACTCAACGGGCATCGGCATCGCCTGCTTCAAGCTGTTGACGATCGCCTCGATCGGCCCTTCGCCTGTGCCGGAGTATACTTGCTCCATGCCGGTATCGTTATGGCGAACCGCGACGGACGCAACCCGGTTGCGGTCGCTGCTGCTGACTACCTGAACATGGGTCAGGGTGAACGCCTCCGCCTGCCCTTCGACCGTAGCGCCGACAAGCTCCATCAGTTGGTCGTCGGTCACGACTTTTTGCGCATCCGCTTTTTCCTTGAAGCGGTCGTACAGCGCATCCAGCTCTTCGGCAGTCAGTTCTATGCCGAACTGGCCGACGCGGTGCTTGAGCGCATGGCGGCCGGAATGCTTGCCCAGAATGATCATCGAGCGCGGAATGCCCAGCTTCTCGGGATCCATGATTTCGTACGTGCTGCGGTTTTTGAGCAATCCGTCCTGGTGAATGCCCGCTTCATGCTGAAAAGCGTTGCGCCCGACGATCGGCTTGTTGAATGCGATCGGAAAGCCCATAATGCGGCTGACCATTCTGGACGTATTGAACACTTCGCCCGGCACGATGCCCGTCTCCACGCCCATCGTCTGCTTGCGGGTTTCAATCGCCATGACCAGCTCTTCCAGCGAGCAGTTGCCGGCCCGTTCCCCGACTCCGTTCACTGTTACTTCCACATGCGTAACGCCTGCGGCGATTGCAGCCAGGCTGTTCGCTACGGCAAGCCCAAGGTCATTGTGGCAGTGGGCGCTGTACTCGACCGTGTCTCCGCCTCTGACCCCGGCGCGGACTCTGCGGAACATGCTGCCGTACTCCTCAGGCAGCGCGTACCCGACCGTATCGGGGATGTTCAAAATGGTCGCTCCCTCTGCGATAACGGCCTCCAGCACTTCGAACAAAAATTCGTCGCCGGTACGGGTCGCGTCCATCGGCGAAAATTCGACTCGATCTACGAATTGCTTGGCGTAAGCGACCATGGAGCGGGCCATTTCCACGACCTGCTGGCGCGATTTGCGAAGCTGGAAATCCAGGTGGATGTCCGAGGAGGAGAGGAACATATGAATGCGGCGCATAGCCGCGTCTTCCGTCGCCTTCACTGCGGCGTCGATATCCGCCTTCACTGCGCGGGCAAAGCCGCAGATCTCCACCGTTTGCAGCTCACGGGAAATTTGCTGCACGGCCTGGAAATCGCCAGGGCTGGAAATCGGGAAGCCCGGCTCAATCGTATCCACGCCCATTTTGGCCAACTGTCTGGCGATGCGGATTTTTTCCTCCGGGTACAGGGAAGCTCCGGGAGCCTGTTCTCCGTCTCTCAGCGTCGTGTCAAAAATGCGAATGCGGCGATTTTTGTTTTCCATAGTCAACTACCTCCAAAGTTTTTTAGGTTGTTTCATGTATATGCCATTGCTTTAATTTGAATTTTGCAAAAATTGTTTTCAGGTACTTCGGGCCGTTCTCCCGCGGAATTCGTCAGCCAGGCGGCATCGGACTGAAGATACGGACCGTTCGCGCACTGCAGTTGCGCCCTTTGGTTCCATTCCTCTTTCGCCGATTCCCTGCCTGACTGTAACAAAAAAGACCCGCCGTCTCCATCAAAGAGACGACAGGTCCAAAGCCCGGCGCGGTACCACTCTTGTTGACTTCCTGAAAGAAGCCCACCTCGGACGCCGGCGGCATCTAGGGCCGCCCGGCGTCACCCGGTCACGGAGGTTAACCGTCCATCCCTAGCGGCCTTTTCGGGCCGGTCAGGATGACCGCTTCCAAGCGAGTTCAGGGCGGCCCCGGTCTGCGTCGCATCGTCCCGCAGCTTTCTGTGCCGTTAACCTTGCCCTTACTACTCTTGTTCATCGCGTTTATCGTATATGTGAAAAACCAAAAAAGCCTGCCGTCTCTAAACTAAGAGACGACAGGCTGTGCCTTCCGCGGTACCACTCTTGTTGTTCCGAGCAAGCTCGAAACCACTCATGTACCCGATCACGGGGGTCAACCGTCAAGACCTGCCTGGCTGCCGGATCCTTGGCATCCCTATCAGTCTTACCGCTCCAGGGCGAGTTCAGGCAACGTTTCGACTGCGTCACACCAATCCGCAGCTCTCTGAGCGAAACCGTTCATCCTTACTAATCCCGTTCATTGCGTTTGAAAGTATTGATGTGATTATAATATGCGTATCTTGCAAAGTCAATACTCTATTTTCCAATTTTTTTGCGGTGACATTTTCCCGGATGGTTGGTACAATTCATTTCCCCTGGACAGTATGCGCCGTCCGGGCGCGCGCCAAGAAGGTTACCTTTTTGAAGGAACACCTTACTTTTTTTTATGTCCAATCCGGGAAAACGGTATACAATTAAAATGTAAGCGTTGACACAAATAAGGAGGGTATCTATGTTTAAAAAAAGCACCGCAGCCATGGCCAGTCTACTTCTTGTAACCGCTTTAACCGCTTGTTCTTCCGGCGGCAATCAAGCTGCGCCATCGACAGGACAAGCCGGTTCCGCCACCACTCCAAACTCCGCGGCCAAACCGGCGGACAGCGGTAAAAAGGTCGAGCTGCGCATGACCTGGTGGGGCTCGCAAACCCGCCACGATTTGACTATGAAAGCGCTCAAGCTGTTTGAGCAAAAGCACCCCAATATTACGATCAAGCCTGAGTACTCAGGATGGGACGGCTATTTTGACAAAATCGCCACTCAGGTTGCAGGCGCCAACGCCCCCGATCTGATTCAGATGGATTACGCGTTTTTGACCGATTACGCCAAGCGCGGTGCGCTGCTTGATTTAAATCCGTATATGGACAAGGAACTGAAGACGGCCGATCTGGACAAAAGCATGATTACAGCCGGTACCGTAGACAATAAGCTGTATGCCGTAACTTTGGGCGTGAACGCTCCGGCTGTCGTGTACAACGCCTCCGTATTTAAAGAACTGGGCATCGCCGAGCCTCAGCAAAACTGGACGTGGAAAGATTTTCAGGATATTTCCGCAAAAATCGCCGCAGCCAAAGGCAAGGGATATTTCGGCACGATCGATGTCGCCGGCACGACGAACATGTTCGAGCTGTTTGTCAGACAGCATGGCGCGTCGATGTTCAAAGACAACCAGGTCGGCTTTACGAAAGATATGCTGACCGAATGGTACAACATGTGGGCGGGTATGCGCAAAAACGGCAGCGCCACTACGCCCGAGATTACGGCGGCGACGACGAACGCGCTGGAGACGAGACCGATTTCCCTGGGCACCGCAGCCATGGACTTCGCTTTCTCCAACCAGGTGAACACGTTCCAGAAGGTCATCAAAAATCAGAATGACAAAATCAAAGTGCAAGTTCTGCCTCACCTTGAAGGCGAAAAGAAAAACGGCGAATATTTGAAACCAAGCATGTTCATTTCCGGCTACGCCAAATCCGCCCACCCTACGGAAGTCGCAATGGTGATCGATTTCCTCGCCAACGACCCTGACGCGGCGCAAATTCTCGGCTCCGAGCGCGGCGTGCCGATCAACGCGCAAATTCGCCAGAAGCTGAAAGCATCGCTCTCGGAAGGCGATCAGATGATCTTTGACTTTATCGATACGGTTTCCAAAAATTCGAGCAACATCGATCCGCCATACCCGCAGGGCTTTGCGGAAATCGACAAAAACTTCACCGTATCGGCGCAAAAAGTCGGCTTCGGCCAAGCTTCCATCGACGATGTCGCGAATCAATTCATCACAAGCTCGAATCAAACATTGAGCAAAAACAAGTAAGGACAGCCAACCGGTAACCGTAAACCCGCTTTACGGTTACCGTATTCTTATAAAGAAGGCGGACACGATCATGAATTCATCAACCACTTCCATCGCGTCGGCTGCACAATTGCAGGCGAGAGCGAAACGGCGTAACCGGCAAAATGGAATTGCCGCGTTGTTTCTGGCCCCCTGGTTTATCGGAGTGCTTGTTCTGACGGTAGGCCCTATGCTGGCATCGCTTTATTTTTCGTTTACCGACTATACGATTTTAAACAGTCCGACATGGGTCGGCGGCTCCAACTACACGACGCTGTTCACTCAAGACCCGCTGTTTTTGACATCGCTCAAGGTGACCTTTATCTATGTATTTTTGTCCGTTCCCTTCAAGCTGGCGATTGCCCTCGGGGTAGCCGTGCTGCTGAATAAAGGCATCCGCGGCCTCGGCATATACCGCACTGTGTACTACATTCCTTCGCTGCTCGGCGGCAGCGTAGCCATTGCCATTCTATGGCGCAAAATGCTTGGCGGCGACGGCCTGCTGAACCAGTTGCTGCTGCATGTCGGCATCCAGGCTCCGGATTGGGTGTCCAACCCGAAATATGCGCTGTATTCGATTGTTATGCTGTCGGTCTGGCAGTTCGGCTCTTCCATGATTATTTTTCTGGCCGGTTTGAAGCAAATTCCCGTAGAACTTTATGAAGCTTCAGCCGTCGACGGCGCGAAGCCCGCGCGGCAGTTTTTTTTGATTACGATTCCGATTCTTACGCCGGTTATTTTCTTTAATCTCGTCATGCAGCTCATCTCTTCCTTCCAATCGTTCACTCAGGCGTACGTCATCAGCAACGGCACAGGCGGACCGATCAATGCGACCCTGATGTATTCCTTGTATTTATACAAAAAAGGATTTTCGTTTTTCCAAATGGGATATGCTTCGGCCATGGCCTGGGTGCTGCTCGTCATTATCGGCATTATGACCGTGTTCGTGTTTAAAACAAGCCAATCCTGGGTGCACTATGAGGATGGAGGGAAATAGCTTATGGAAACGACAACGGGCAGACTGCCCATTCTCAAGCATGCGCTGATCATCGCCATCGCTTTCGTCATGCTGTATCCCGTGCTGTGGATGCTCGGCAGCTCCTTCAAGCCGGCCAATCAGATTTTCACGGAAATATGGATCTGGCCCAGACAATGGGTGCTGGACAATTACTCGAAAGGCTGGGCAGGCGCAGCCGGCAATCCGTTTTCCGCCTTTTTGACCAATTCGCTGATCGTCTCTATATTCGCTGTGATCGGCAACGTCATTTCCTGCTCCATGGCCGCTTACGCATTCGCCAGACTTGACTTCCGCTTTAAGGCGCTGTGCTTCGGACTGATGCTAATGACCATTATGCTGCCGCATCATGTTACTTTGATCCCGCAATATATTTTGTTCAACAAGCTGGGCTGGGTGAACACCTTTTTGCCGTTAATCGTGCCCAAATGGCTTGCAACGGACGCGTTTTTTATTTTTTTGACGATCCAGTTTATCCGCGGTTTGCCCAGGGAACTTGACGAATCGGCGACGATCGACGGCTGCGGCCCGATCCGGATTTACACCCGAATCATTATTCCTTTGGCGCTTCCGGCGCTGATTACGACGGCCATCTTCACCTTTTTGTGGACGTGGGACGATTTTTTCAGCCAGCTCATTTACTTGAGCGAAGTGAGCCGTTACACGGTTCCGCTCGGTTTGCGGCTGTTTCTGGATGCAAGCTCGCAGTCGGATTGGGGACCTATGTTCGCCATGTCCGTCCTGTCGCTGATCCCCTGCTTCGTTATTTTTATCGTCTGTCAAAAATATTTTGTCGAAGGAATTGCGACATCCGGCATTAAGGGCTAAAATCGGAATTAATTTGCCTACAAGAATGGATGATACTAGCATGATGCGAGCGCTCTGGATGCAGATGAAGGCCGTTTTGAAGCGGAGCAAGCTTTCCACGTTGATGATTACCTGTTTTATATGCTTGAACCTGCTCGTGCTGATCGGCATTATCGGTCTGGCCTATCAGGCTTTTTCCGGGGTTACTTTTACCGAAATCAGCAGGGCCAGGCTTGCGCTGCTCAATGAAAACACCCGCCGGGGCTTCGATTTTATTACGAACGTCTCCGGCATCGCCTACTCCACGGTAAGCAACAAGGAAATCGTCGAAAAGCTGGAGTCGCCGCATCCGAGCAAATTCGAAATCGTCAGCAACCGGCGGGACATTTCGGACATTTTGCATCACTCCCTTGTGGTCAACAACGGTATCTCTTCGCTTGAAATATATTCCGACGCCTTCAACGCCGCTCCCTACAGCGCCACGGATCTCGTCTTTCCGACCAGTCAAATATCGGGGAAATCCTGGTTCGGCAAACTGAAACAGGCGGACGCGATTTGGCTGTCGGAGCAGGAAAACGACGTGCCCGATTCGCTGATCGGCTACGTCCAGCATCTGTTCAACAGCAAGGGCGAGACGATCGGCTACGTGCTGATCCGCATGTCGGCCGCCGATGTGCTGCACAAATTCGCCGACGTTCCGATGTCGCTCGACGGACAGGTGCTGCTCGTCGACACAGCCGGGAAAGTGATCGTGCAGGTCAACGATTCGACGGCGTTCGATCAGGAGCCCGTGCCGGACGCCGGCTGGCTGTCCAAGCATTCGGACGGGCTTAGCGACGGCTCCGAGATTTATCAAAAAGGCGGCCAGTCGTATTTGGTCATGTTCTCCAAGCCAAGCACGGTGCAGTGGCGGCTCGTCCAGATCATTCCGGTGAGCAAGCTGCTGGCCAGCACCCAAAAAGCCGGCTGGTACGTACTCGGCATCGGCGGGCTCAGCCTGCTCGTATCCGGGGTGCTGGTCTATGTGTTCGTCAAAAACATGATCACGCCGCTGCGCCGGATGATGATCGAGATGAAAAAGCTGGAGCGCGGGGATTTCCGGGCCCAGGTGAAAAGCTCGTTTACCGAGGAATACGTCCAGCTTTCCTTCGGCTTCAATCACATGGTAACCCGGCTGCAGGAATTGATGGAGAGCGTGCGCACGGAAAGCAAGGCGAAGCGCGAGGCGCAGACGAGCCTGCTGGAAGCGCAGATCAAGCCGCATTTTTTATACAATACGCTGGATATGATCCACTGGCGGGCGCTGGATTACAACGCGCATGATATCAGCTTTATGATCAATCAGCTCGGCAAACTGCTGCATATCGGCTTAAGCGGGGGCAAGCTGTTCATCCGGCTGCGGGACGAGCTTGAACACGCCCGCTGCTACGTCAGCATCCAAAAGGAGCGGCTGCCTTTTGCCATCATCTTTACCGAGCATATAGAGCCGCACATGAAGAGCTACTATATACCTAAAATTATTTTGCAGCCGATCATTGAAAATGCGGCCATTCACGGCAAGCCCAAAGATCCGGCCGAACCTCTCGAAATCCGGCTGGACATCGGCGAAATCCAGGGGCCCGGCCATTCGAAAATGCTGGAAATCCGCTTGAGCGACAACGGCGAAGGCTTCCCTGAAGGTTGGGATATGGAGAAATCCAAAGGGATCGGAATCCGCAATGTGCACAACCGCATCCAGCTGTTTTGCGGCCCGCGCTTTGGTTTGCAAATGTCCAACAGGGAACCCCGCGGGGCTCTCGTCACGATTCTGCTGCCGGTCATCGAAAGCGAAGAGCAGTTAAAACAATGGTTGGATGGTGAGAATTCATGAGATCAATTTTGCTTGTCGATGATGAGGAAGCTATTCTCAAAGCCTTGTCCAAGCATGTCGATTGGGCCTCGATGAATATCCGCATTGCCGGAACGGCGAAGGACGGCATAGAAGCTTTTGAAGCTTACAAATCGCTCCGGCCCGATATGCTGATGACCGATGTATTCATGCCGAGCATGGACGGCATTCAGCTCGTGCAGTCGATCCGGGGAGAAAACGCGCACATCCCGATCATTATTCTGAGCGGCTACGAGGAATTCGAAAATGCGCGCCAGGCAATGCGCTGGGGCGTGAATCATTTTTTGACAAAACCCTCCAGTGTAAGCGAGATTGAAGCGGTTGTGAAAGAAATTAACCAGGAGCTGGATGTGATCGAGCAAAAGCAGCGGCTGGAGGAGCACTACAGGCGGGAAATCGGCCTGATGCTGCCTTATCTGCGGGAAAAGCTGTTTTTCGAAATTTTAACGACCCGCTATTCCCCAGGGGAGCTTCCGCCGGAACGGTTGGAATATTTGGAAATCCCCCGGCCGCAAAAGGTGATTGCCGTCAGCCTGCGCATCGCGCGCCCCTCCTTCGCCTCGAAGCTAAAGGAACGCGACTGGCAGCTGCTGAAATTCGGCGCGGGCAATATTGTCCGGGAAATGATCAAGGAAGAGCTTGCCGCCTATCCGGACCTGAGCGGTCATGTGCTCGATTATTCCGATCACCTGTTTGTTCTGCCGCTGCTCAGCGGGACGGCCGATCAGGAAATTTTGTACGGCGCGGCTGAAATAATTGCCCAAAAGACCATCGAGAAAATCAGAATTTATTTGAAAATCGAAGCTTCCGCCGGGGTCGGCTCGGTAAAAAACAGCCTGAACGAGCTGATCGACTCCTATCTGGAGAGCCGGGAAGCGCTCGAAGCGCTGGAGTTTCACGATTCCAGCACCGTGTACCAGTTCCGCGACTACGTCGAGTACCAGACGGCTGCGGATCATTTGGCTCCGCTGCTGCATCACTGGAGCGAAGCGCTGGCCGCAAAGGATTGGAACAAAGCCGGCGAAATCTGGCAGTCGATTTATGACCGCATGCTGGGCGGCCCGGGGATTTCCCTCACCGACATCCAGACGGTATGCGTGACCTTGTTCAGTTCCTTGACCCAGTACTGGAACGATCAGTTTCCGCTGATCGAGCCGCCGCGCACGATGTCGCAATTTTTGCAGGAAATCCAGCAGCACTATACGCTGAAGCCTCTGGCCATGTGGATGAACGGTTTGGTGAGCGAGTGGATGCAGTGCGCCGCGCAAGAGCTATCGGGGAAAAAGAGCAATCCGCTGGTAAGCAGCGTCAAACAATATGTGGAGCAAAATTACATGCGGGAGATCAGCTTTGCGGCCATCGCCAAAGATTTGTTCGTCCATCCGAAATATTTGAGCGCGCTGTTCAAGCGAGTGACCGGGGAAAATTTCGTCACCTATTTGAACCGTTACCGCATCGGCAAAGCGATCGAACATCTGCAATCCGGCCAGCATATGGTCTACGAGGTAAGCGAAATGGTCGGCTTCAACAACACGACATATTTCAGCCAGGTGTGCAAGCTGATTACGGGCAAAAGCCCATCCGATTTTTTCAAGCCGTAGGCTGCCGCCAGCCGCGGCCCAATGGCGGCACTGGCTTGTAAAGGCTCTATTACTGCATATACTGCATGCGATAATTCGCTAACAATGTACTCTCAATAGGCGCTTTTAGTGTGTTTAATTCTTGAAGCAGTGCTTCATATGTTTCTTGTTTCAATTCATATAAAGGCTGTGAATCATCTAATGATTGAATATAGATTATTCGGAAACCTGTAGGCGGATGGGATGCATCCAGTCTTGAACCGGATGCTGCTTTGATACGTTTAATTCTTTCCAACTCTTTAGCGGGCATATTATGGATGTACTCCTGCAGCGTTTCAAAAAAATGGCCATCTTGCTTCGTATTGATCACCTTTAATACGGAAAATTGAAACATTTCTCGCAAATGCAGCTTGTGAAGCAAGGACATCTTGAATGTTTTACCTGCAGTTATTGCTGCATACTGATCAGCCAAATACTCGGCACGCTGGGAATTACGCCAGTTCAGATGGCAAAGGATATAAAGCCATAGTTCAATCACTTTGGTTGCGAACCAAAGTACGGCATTAGGAATTATCATAAAGATGCTGCCCCTTACATCAAGAGGACGCATTATTTCATGCCAACCGTTCAATGTATCAATGGCGGTGCCAACCACAAGTCCACGCTTCGAGTCCCCATTGATTCCATGAGCGAGTTCGTGAGCAACCAGTGCGACGAATTCTTGCTTATCAAGTATCAATAACAATGGCAGGCCGAGGCGTACGATTTTTTTTCGTTTAAATCCTGCTTGGTAAAATGATGCATTGAACTCCTCGTTGATTATAATTCCGGAAACCTTGTTCGAATTCATGCTGATTGCAATATCATCAATTACTTTATACAAAACCGGAAAGTCGGCTCTTGAGAGTGTGTTTCTTTCCAGCTTTGGCAATTGAGGTTTCGCATACCAAGCGAACAAAAGAATCACAAAGCTTAACAACATCATTATCCAGTTGGGGTAACTTTGCACAAGCAGGTAAACACCAATCAAAAATGCACCAATACTTAATACATGAACACAAGCTGCTAATAGCAGCGTGCATATTTTGCTCAATGACATAGAAGAAACTTGATGTTTTGATTCAATAAATGAGTTAAGCAAATTGAGACCAAGCTTATTCCCGATTGATAGATAAACTTTTTCAAATAGATCAGCAGGCTTAGTCAAGAAAGAATCAGCTTGCAGATTCCAGTTACAGTGTTCACACCACAGGGCATAACCTTTTGTTAATGCTATAGGCTTTTGACATTCGGGGCACTGCTTCTCAGATGTGGATTCTGACGATTTTGACATGGAAGGCTCCTTTCTCGACAGCAGATATCACTTCATCGAATTTCTATTTCTGCCAAGCTTATTCCTCCCAAAAAGATTCAAACTTATAGAGACTTTTCTCATCCAAGAATTGAATAATAATTCGTTATGGTGTATATTTATTCATCATAAACAATTAGGAGGAGCCCCCATGTCTCTTGTCATAAGAAACGCCGAGCCGGATGACGTAAACAATTTAACCGAGTTAATGTATGAATACATAGTTGGTTTTTATCGAAAACCTAGACCGGACATTGAAAAGATACATCGTTTGATTCAAACTCTTTTAGAAACTCAACTGGGTATACAATTTGTAGCGGAAAAAGACGGAAAATTAGTCGGATTCGCTACGTTGTACTTTACATTCAGCACAATGAAAGCAGATAAAATTGCTTTAATGAACGATCTTTTTCTCATTGAGCCATACAGAGATACAGAAGTTGAATCACAATTGTTTTTAAAATGTCAAAATTACTCGCGGGAACACGGCTACGCTCATATGACTTGGATAACAGGTACTGATAATAAACGAGCTCAACGTTTTTTTGAAAAAATGGGGGGCGTTCAAGGGGATTGGATTAATTATTCCATAATCTAGGAAAGGCGTTGCGGTTCCGGGCCATATATGCGAATTAATACGCTGTTTTAAAGCCATCCGGCGGTCTTGAAACGTATTTCAGCATCTTCCATTACCGAGAGCATCTAACCGCCATAGAAAAGCAGATGGATGCCCTCGCTAATAAAATGGAAGAGTATACAATTATTCAATCCATTCCCGGGTAACAGCCCCGATCCCCGATCCCGACATCAATTCTAATCCAGTTTCACTTGGATCGGGTTCGTGCGTGAAGTCGTGGTTCCATCCCCCAATTGACCGGAACTGTTCACGCCCCAAGTCCAGACGGTTCCGTCCTTCTTAACCGCAACGGTGTGGCTGAATGAGCCGGCGATAGCAACTACATCCTTCAAACCCTCGACACGCTTCGGTTCTGTCGGGAATGAAGTGGGGTTACTCTCAAGGCGGCCCCCCGACACCACGTTATTGGGCCCAAGTGTCCAGACGGTTCCGTCTTTCTTAAGTACGCTGGAGAAATCGATATCAGCGACGATATCGACCACATCCTTTAAACCCGGAACCGGTGTCGGCTCGTAAATTTTCGGTTCGCTGAGGCCTAGTTGACCTGTATTGGTACCCCAACTTAAGACAGATCCGTCCTTCTTGACTGCAAATTGGCCGTACCCTCCGGATATTACTTTCGCTACATCCGTCAATCCGGGTATCGGTTCGGCGACATCATAAAACTTGTGCTCTTTAAGGCCGATTCGGCCAAGTTCATTACTGCCCCAGCCCCAGACGGTTCCATCCTTCTTCAAAGCCAATACGGCATCTTGACCGACGAAGAAACTTTGAACCGCAATACTCGCGACATTGCTAAAGCCCTTGATTTGCGAAATATTGGCAGGGTCAATGTTCAACAAGTTGGCAATTGACGTATCCTTATTCCATTGCCATACCGTACCGTCTTTCTTCAGAATGATCAATTTATTATTCGTTTGTGCGATGGAAACCGCATCATGGACGCCTTCAAGCTTCACTGGCTTTCCGTGGCCTGCAGCATATTCCGAAGACAAAGAAGGAATCGGCACCCAGACCCAGACGGTACCGTCTTTGAGCATGGCTGCTTGAAAGCCGAATCCGGCTTCAAACCTGCTTACATCGTGTAATTCGGGAAGTTGCTGCGGTTCTTTTCCTTTCTCGAAGTAGGAGCGGTTCGGATCCGGACTCGTCATCCATCTCCATACCGTTCCATCCTTTTTAACAAACATACTGAGCCCTCCGGGATACACTTGGGCAATATCTTTCATCTGACCCACTCGGACAGGAGTGCTCCCATTCGGAGACCCTCCCCAGTACCAAATGTCTCCGTTGTCGTTATATGCAACGTCGACACCCCCTGTTTCTACATGCATGCGATCGGCAGTCTGCACTCCGGCGGGTGTCGATTCGGCATAGGCCGAAGAACCGAACGCAGCGGTCAGTACCGCGGCCAACAGCAATGGTCGTACAAACCGATTGTTACTTTTACTTTTTGCTTGCATGAAATGCTCCTCCTAATTGGGTGGTATAAATTCCCATAAGCAAAATCCAAATATTTAGACGCGACATATATGGAAAAAGTTTCATTGTAGTGAGTGCTCGTTCTCATGCAGAAGTAGATGCTATCGTAATCGATCTGAATTTTTCTTTCTTTTCCGCAAAAATGACCAGATGATATATGTACAAATCGAACTTATTAGCAGAGCCAAACTAATCAGGAAAAAACGATCGGCCAAATTTGTCGCATTGTTTTGTTGTATTAACATCTCTGGAGTTGGATCCTGGTAAGGGATTAGTGGGTGTATATTCATACCGGTAATGAAAGTGAGTACAGATAAAGCAAATAAGGACAGCCAAGCGATCTTTAATATTTTCATTTCTGCTTCCTTTCAGAAAACGTTAAAATCCAGACCTTATTGTAGTTGACTAAGAAATTCCCGCGTTCTTTGATTGGTTTTCAAATCAGGTTTTGGTTCAAATGTTTATTGCTCTTCAATATGTTCTTAACCACCTAAATCTTCCGGAGGAAACCTATGAATATCGGATAATATTTTCGCAAAATAAATAAGTATAGACTGATTTACTTTCATCACCGGCGAACCATCGAAACCGGTTAACAATACTTGATTGGAATTTTTCTCCAACCCCCAACCCATAGGCCGCGATACCGATAAACCTTGGTTGAACAACGCCTTCAACAGCTTATATTGACACTCAATGCTGCTCCAAGCCTCGCAATCCCGAACGTGAAATAAAAAGCCAGGCAGCCGCATTTAATCCCATGGGAGTACAGTAAGATTCGGCCAGTTCGTTTTCCACCGAAGTACTTTCTTTCCGTATATCTCTTTTGTGATTTGGGCTTTGTTTGCCCTTACAATTAAACCGAATAAATCATTTAATCCAAAAGGCGCGTACAATCTCCATGTTTCGTTTTCATTTTTTCTCAATCCGATTGCAGTAGCTGTTGTAGGCCAAGTATTAATTGCCTCTTCAAGCGAAAGATACGGAGCTATCGCGTAACCGAAATGTTGCTCATGCCATAGATGGACACGCGCTTGATTTTTTGACATCAACACTTATTGGAAGATCGCCGAACAGACCTTTGACTCGTTCTATGACCGCGCACTCCTTTTCATACGATAGGTCCGAGTCGAAATAGACAAAATCAATGTCTTTAATACCTCTATTAACCGGAAACCCGCATTGGCGGTTCCAAACACTTTGAGTTATGCAACCCGCGCCTATATAATAATGCTCTATTTTAAGTTCGGGAGCTTTTCTAATAACAGCATCCAAAACAGGATTCATCTGGATAATCGATATATTCATAGATCGCCCTCTCCTCCGGATAAGGGTATGATCCCGCACATGACTGTAAACGGTATGGGGGCATTTTAGCATTTTAAAAAAAACAAGTGATTATATTTTTATATCATGTTAGCATTCGGAATGTAAGAAATATCATACAGAGAGGACAAAGAAAATATGAATCTTAAAGTCGAAACTCTTCCAAAATATCGCATCGCGTATGTGCGACAAGTAGGTCCCTATGGCCCTGGAAACATTCATGCAATGGAAAAATTAAAAAAATGGGCCAAGGAGAAAAATCTGCTTGGCGAATCGGCTATACTGCTGGGAATTCCGCAAGATAACCCGGAAACGACACTTCCTGAAAACTGTCGATATGATGCTTGTATGGTCATTTCCAACGATTATCAAATGGATAATTCCATTTGCGAAAGTGAACTTTCCGGCGGAAACTATGTTACTTGCAAAATCAAACATACGGCAGAAGACATTCAAAAAGCATGGGCTGAAATTTTTCCGTCTTTACAAAACAGCGGATATCAAATTGACAACAAACCGATTTTTGAAAGATACACAGGCGATATGATATACAACGATTATTGCGAGATATGTATACCTGTAAAACCGCCTCGTACACAATTATTCAACTAATCTGCCTGGCCCTCCGAGCCAATCCGAGAACAAAATCCCCCTGCGGCTAGAGCTGGTGCATCTGCTTGGCAATGCAATGAGCAGAAAAGCCTGCAAAAGTGCATCCTTTTGCTCCATTATGCGCCTGCAGCGGGAAATTCCTGCAAATCTGCAGGCTTTTCCGCCCATACATGGGGTCTAGCCCCCTCATCAGCGGAAATTCCTGTACAATTGCAGGCTTTTCCCCAAGACCGACCGTTTCCATCGAAAAAACATGTACTTTCGCAGGTTTTTACGGTTGGAAGGTCGTTGTTGTACAGGCAGTCAAGCCACTTCACAGACGGCGGCACCGTTCGCTGGACGGCAAAAGAACAAGCGGCCTTGGCAAAAGGGTGGCCAGCAATCTGTGAGTATCGTGACAGCTTGACGAAACGTTAAAAAGGGGTGAGCATCGTTCACCCCTTTTTACAACAAGACGCCTCGCTTGGAGGCGTCTTTCCACTCGGAGGCCGAGCCCCCGGCCGGCTTACCACTCTTCGAGCTTGAGCAGCGGCTCCGCCTTCAGGTCCAGCTCGGCGAACTCGCGCTTTCGCCACTTCAGAAACGCCGCGGCGGCAATCATCGCGGCGTTGTCCGTGCAAAGGCTCAGCGGCGGCACGAGCAGCGGCACGCCCAGCTCGCCGGCGCGCTCGGCCAGCCGGCTGCGCAGCCCTTTGTTCGCGGCGACGCCGCCCGCGAGCAGCAGCTGCCTGGCGCCGTATTCGCGTACGGCGCGGCTCGCCTTCTCCACCAAGACGTCGATGACCGACTCTTGGAAGCCTTTGGCGATTTGCGCGGTTTGCAGCGCTTCGCCGCGCATCCGGGACTGATTCACGACGTTCAGCACCGCGGATTTCAATCCGCTGAAGCTGAAGTCGTAGGAGTCCGCCTCGAGCCAGGCCCGCGGCATCTGGATCTCGTGGTCGGCTTCGCCGGCAAGCCGGTCGACATGAGGGCCGCCCGGATATGGCAGGCCCATGGCCCGCGCGACTTTGTCGTACGCTTCGCCCGCGGCGTCGTCGCGAGTCCGGCCGATGATCCGGAACTGCCCCGGGCCCTCCATATGAATGAGCTCGGTATGGCCGCCCGAGACGACGAGCGCAATCAGCGGGTACTCCAGTTCATGGGCGAGCTGATTGGCGTAGATGTGCCCGGCGATATGATGGACGCCGATCAAAGGCAGCTCCAGCGACAGAGCAAGCGCCTTCGCGGCCACTACGCCCACCAGCAGCGCGCCTACGAGCCCGGGCCCCTGCGTGACGGCTATCGCGGATAAGTCCCGCAGCGGCACTCCCGCTTCCTGCACCGCTTCCTGCAGCATCCACGTAATCGACTCCACATGCTTGCGGGACGCCACTTCCGGTACGACGCCGCCGTAGCGCTGATGCGTTTCGATCTGGCTGGACACGACGTTGGCCCGGATGATTTTGCCGTTCTCGACGATAGCCACCGATGTTTCATCGCAGCTCGTTTCGATCGCCATAATATAGACAGGCTTTGCGGAACCCGCTTCCTGTTGTACGTTCGTTTCCGTTGTCAATTGGTTCACCTATTCCATGCGGTCTCCGGCTTCGAGACCGTCGCTTCTTTTCTTGGACTTGGGCAGATCCGCCCACATAATGATCGCGTCCTCGCGGTTATCGGTATAATAACCTCTTCTTAGACCGACCGAACGGAAGCCGAGCTTCTCATACAGGCTTTGCGCCACAAAATTCGAAGCCCGCACTTCCAGCGTCATACGGATGGCGCCCAAGAAGGCCGCCGTCCGCATCATTTCACGCAGCAGTCGCTCACCGAACTTTTGCCCCCGGTACGTATGGCGAATCGCGATATTCGTCACATGGGCTTCTTCCATGATCAGCCACATGCCGCCATAACCGGCTACTTCGCCGGAGACGTCGAGAACCATATAGCGGGCGAACTGGTTGTTCGTCAGCTCATTGTGAAAGGCGCCCTCGGTCCACGGAGTCGTAAACGCTTCTTGCTCGATTTCGCAAATAAACGGAATATCTTCCAGACGCATGGAACGGAATTCGACCGAGGGTCCGGGTTCTTGCGAATGCTCATGCTGCCGCTCCATCGTCAATCCTCCCCTTTTTGCGCCTTTGCCAAAAGCTTGACTTCCGCTTCCGGCAGCTGCGTGTAGTTCGGGACAAAGGAATGAACGTCATCCTTTTCCCCATTTGCAAAGCGAGGAAAGGCCAAGCGGCCGATATACTCGGCTTCTATTCGGTATGCAAGCGTGCGAACCGTGCCGGTCGTCCACTGCTCCGTGAAACGCTCGATTTGAGCCGCAAAACTTTCTGTTTCGCCTACAAAAACAATTTGGCCCGGGGCCTGTCCGGCTTCCGCGGCGAGGGCCAGCAGCTGTTCGGTCCACGCGCCCATCAGCCGTATGCCGTCAAGCATCATTTCCCGCCACACGTCCGGCCCGGCTTGACCCGAGCCCGCAACGCCGCGGTCTTCATAGACCGCCGTAAACGCCTGCGTCCGTCTGGCATCCATGAGCGGCACGATCCAGGCCGGCCCTTGCGCGCCGCGGCTCTCCTGCTCTTGGGCCAACGTGTGAGCGCCTCCAAGCGCCATCGCTTCGAGGCTGGAGACACCGAGCAAATCAAGGCCGAGCGACCATGCCAATGTTTTGGCTACGGAAACGGCGATCCGGACCCCGGTATAGGAGCCCGGCCCAATTCCGGCAGCGACGGATTGCAAATCGCGCGGTCTTAGGCCGTGCGCCTCAAGCAGCTTGTGAATATGCGGAAGCAGCCCGATCGAGTGATTGCGTTCCGCCTGGGAATGCTGCTCTCCGACCAGTTCGCCGCCGCGCAGTAAGGCCACTGTCATCGAGGAGGTCGATGTATCCATAGCCAGACAATATCCTGAATTTTGTCGTGTCGTTTCTGTCATTGTAAATGTCCGTTCTCCTTCATTTGTCGGCACCAGGCCGTATACGGCTCTCCGTGCGGCGTCAGCCGGAACACGCGGGATGGATCGCCCGAATTTTCAATAAATATGCCAAGCCTTTGCTGCGGAAGCAGGTCCTCGATCAGCACCGACCATTCGATCAGCGTGACGCCGCCGCCATAAAAATACTCGTCCAGCCCCAGCTCGTCGGCTTCCTCTTGCGAAATGCGATACATATCCATATGGTAAAAAGGGAGCTGCGCCCCCTCATATTCTTTCACTATCGTAAAAGTCGGACTATTCACGATTTCACTTACGCCGATGGCTCTGCCGAAGCCTTGGGAAAATCTCGTCTTCCCGGCCCCAAGGTCGCCGTCCAGTGTAATGACCGTGCCGGGCTCCAAATAAGGTGCAAGCAGGCGGGCCAGCTTTTCCGTATCGTCTTCGCTCAGGGATTTGTATGTGTACGCCGCTTGATCCAGCTTCCTCAACTCTTTCCTTCCGTTTCCTTGTACTGCTGCTCCTATTATAGTCCTCGTCCGCAGCCGCAGCAACTCCCAAACACATTTCGCGGTAAAATAGGATGGGTAGCAACTGCCGATTCTGTCAACCGGCGTTCCCATATATATTAAGCCAATCCTCAGTAAACATTCAACTAGTGTTCACCCTGCATTCATATTGCCGTCCGATGTATATCCTGTGGGCTTTCCGCATTAGCGAATGGAAAAAGAGAGGAGAATAATCATGTCCCTATCCATCAATCCTTACAGTACCGGTTCTTCCTATTCGACGACGCAGTCGGACAGCTCGAATACGGTCACAGGCCGCCATCACTCCCATCATCCGACCTCCAAAAGTTCAGCGGACAAAGAGCAAGGAACAGCTTCCGATTCCGTACAACTGAGCCCGGAGATGATGGATTATTTATCGGGCTGCCAGAACCAGGCTCCAGTATCGACAGGCAACTACGGTTCCGATTCCAACGATACGGCGCTGACGGCGGAGCAAAAGAAAATGATGTTGACCGACATGCAAAAGAGGCTGAGCTCGCTCTCCGCTTCCCAGACAAGCGATTCGAGCGGTAATGGCGCTGACGGCGCGACTGATGCCATTGCAACGGTCAAAAGCGAGCTGTCCGGATTCGACGCCTCCAGTGCGACCGATTCCCAGGTATCGGATCTGTTCGACGAAGTGATGCAAACGCTGAAAAGCTCCCGCCCTTCATTCAATGGCGATAACGCTCAACCGCCCGCAGGCGGACCCGGACTGCCGCCGATGATGAAAGCGATGGGCGGGATTACGCCTCCTTTTGCCTGGGGCTTGAACGGCTCTCAGGAAGATTCCGAACAAAGCAATGACGCCGCTAATACGCTTACGACGGAACAAAAGAAATCGATTTTGGCCAACATCCAAAACAAGCTGAGCTCGCTTGACTCCATCGAATCAGGCTCAGGCGAGTCGGCCAATAGTGCCGGCACCGGCAGCGCGGCCAAAACGATCTATACGATCAAAAATGCGCTGTCAGGCTTCGATTCGTCGACAGCAACCGATCAAAGCGTATCGGATTTGTTCGACGAAGTCACACAAGCGATGGAACAATTTGCTTAAAGCAACCGGATTCGCCGGATAGCCCACACTACATATGACGAGCAGCGCAAAAAGCCCATCCGGAGCAAGGGATGCTATTCCCTGTCCGGCTTGGGCTTTTGCCGTGTGCGTTTCTCTTTAGAACACTTCCTCCAGCTCCTCGACGGATACGACGCGCGAGTCGGCCGGATTATGCTCCGCATGTACTTTAGCCGAGTTTTTGGCGGAATCGACACTATCGATCCAGACGAGGACTCCGCTCAGCTCGACCGTAATTTTGCGGCCTTCAGCCAATATTTCCCGGGCACGGTTCACATTCATGACAGCTGCACTCCTTTTCCAAGCGATAGTCTAGGGCTCATCCACAACAGATTCCGGATGATCCATCGTATCTGTCGTGGATTCTTCGATCAGACCGTTATGCACCGTTACATTGCCGCCGCCCAACCCTTCGTTGATCATGCGGTCGATGTCCATGAAATAATCTTTTTGCCCCTGGTGGTCCAAATCTTTCTCTGCCTGCGGATTTTCAGCCATCCGACTATTCCTCCTCTATTTGTGTCCATGCTTCCACTTTTAAGTTGCCCCCACAGCGCAAAATCATGCCCGCCGCTCGCCGCTGTCTATCGTATAAAGCCTCTCATCCTGGAGAATACTGTATAAGAACAATTGATAGAATCAACCTTTTTTGGAGGGAGTCGGCATGCATACCGTTTGGAAAGGCGCGATCAGCTTCGGTCTGGTCCATGTGCCTGTGAAAATGTTTTCGGCGACGGAGGATAAAGACATCTCCATGCGTTATATTCACAAAGCTTGCATTACCCCGCTGGCTTATGTGCGTAAATGCCATACTTGCGAGAGGGAAGTAGAGTGGGAAGAAATTACGCGGGGCTACGAGTATGAACCGGGGCGGTTTGTACTTTTTGAAAAAGAAGAGCTTGAATTGATTTCCGGCGAGGCGAACAAGGAAATTAAAATACTGGATTTTGTCAATTTAACGGACATCGATCCGGTATATTTTCAAAAAACGTATTATTTGGCCCCTGGCGAGACCGGAGCGGGAGCCTACAATCTGCTGCTGGAATCGATGAAGCAGTCGGGCAAAATCGGCATCGCCAAAGTGTCGATCCGCTCCAAAAGCTCGCTTGCCGCGATCCGCGTCATCGATAACTGCATTGCTATGGAGACGATCTTTTACCCGGACGAGATTCGCCCGATCAACCAAGTCCCCAATTTGCCCGAGCGGATTACGGTGAACGACCGCGAGCTGGAAATGGCAAAAATGCTGATCAACCAGCTCTCCACCCCGTTCGAGCCGGAAAAGTATAAGGACGAATACCGCAGCAGGCTGATGGAGGCCATTGAGCATAAAGTGGCCGGCGAGGAAGTGCAGGCCGCGCCGGAGCTGCAAAGAACGAGCGTGATCGATTTGATGGCCGCGCTTCAGGCCAGTCTGGATGCGGTGAAGCCGCTGGATGCGGAAAAGCTTTTGGCGCCTGAATCCGAGGCCACAGGGAAAGAGAAGGACGCCGCCAAACCGAAGCCGCGGACCCGGAAGGCGAAGTCGAAGGAAAGCATTACCTGAACATGAACACACATTCGTACGGCGGAACGTCTACAAAAGCCTGGATCGAAGGCTGGCGCAGCGTTCTTCCTTCTTGGTAGCGCCATTCGGTGTATTGGATTTTGACCGCTTTTTGCGGCTTTACCCAAAAGGCCCCTCTCATATCCGGATGGCTGTTGAAAAAAGGCTTCTGCATAATCACCGTCGGTTCCAGCTCTTTCGTAAGCCGGACCCACTCGCTTCTGGCTATTTTGCCTGTGCCTACGTGACCGATGTAGTACAGCCGCTGCTTGTCATCGTATACGCCGACCAAAACGGCGTTCACGACGCCGCCGTTCAGCGTATAGCCCCCGATGACGGCAATGATGTCACCGTAATTTTTCACCTTGATCCAGCGTTGGTCTTTGCCGTCGGCGGCGTAGACGCTGTTTTTGTTTTTGCTGACGATTCCCTCCATCCCCTGCGACTTCATAAGCTGAAAAAGCTGGCTGCCGTCGGGAAAGGACGGCACTTTTTGCACGGATTCGTTCCCGTCGACAATCCGGTCAAGCAGCTCCAGGCGCTCGGTCAGCGGCCGGCTCGTCACCCATTCGCCGTTATAGTAGAGCACGTCGAATACCATATATGTGATCGGCACTGCCCGGCGTGCCGCTTCGAGCTTATCCGCCCGGCGAATGCCGTCCCGGCGCATCACTTCATGAAAGGATGGCTTGCCTGAAGCGTCCAGCGCGATAATCTCGCCATCCAGAATGACCGATTCGGCCGCGCAGTAAGCGGCGACGTCCGTCAGCTCCGGATAGTTCAGCGTCCGCTCGTTCCGTTTGCGATTGAACAGCCGGCAGCCGCTGCCGTCGTAATAGACGAGCATCCGGACGCCGTCCCACTTCACTTGATGAATCCACTCAGGGCCTTCCGGAGCGGACGCCCCCGATACAGGCTCGAAAGGAATGACCGGTTGAAATTCCATAGTACCTCCGCCATTTGACTCCTGTCATTTTCCATTAGACTCCGCCAAACCGCCCGCTTCTATACGTCCTGCACTACTGCAAATGTATGGATAGCCTGTGCAAAACCTGTTCGCCGGCATACCGCCGGGAGCGTGCGCCTGCAAAAGTCAGGCTGTTGTTGAGCAGCCCGATGGTGCCTTTGGCGCAGCCATGTGGCCGACCGGCCGCCGTCATGCGGCGCAACACCGCGCACTGGGAGCTGCCGCGAGTGCGCATTCATGAAGCGGGCAGGCAGCAGCCCGAAAACCTGCAAAAGTGCAGGTTTTTTCTGCAAATGCGGTTCATTTTGAGGAAAAACCTGCGATAGTGCAGGAATTCCTGATAAAAATGGGCCTAAACTCGTGAACATGCAAAAAAGCCTGCACTTTTGCAGGAATATTTCGCAACAGCCTCACCGACGAGGAAAAAACTGCACTTTTGCAGGTTTTCTTCGCGTGCTGCTGATATTCTCACGTGTTGCAGGTCTTCTTCGCACTTTGCAGACATTCTCACGCGTTGCAGCTATTCTTCGCGTTGCCGGACAACTGTGCTGCCGGCTCTAGTGCACTCGTTTTTCACCTTGCCGGCAGAAAGCTTCCAAAAAACAAAAAGACTGCCCGTAGGCAGCCTTTTGTATAGGGAAAATTATTGAATGAATTTTACTCTTTCTTCGAGCGGTTGGAACTGTTTTTCGCCTGATGTCACGGTTGGCTTGCCGAAAGGCATCTGCGCGATCAAGTTCCATTCGTTTGGAATGTTCCATGTTTGTTTAACTTCCGCGTCGATCAGCGGGTTGTAGTGCTGCAGGGATGCGCCCAGACCTTCCGCTTCCAAGGCCGTCCAAACGACGAATTGCAGCATGCCGGAGGAATGGCCGGACCAGATCGGGAAGTTGTCCGCGTATGTGGCGAATTGCTTTTGCAAGCCTTCGATAACCGTTTGATCCTCGAAGAACAGAACCGTGCCGTAGCCGCCGGCAAAGCTGTTCACTCTTTCTTCGGTCGAAGCGAAATTTTCGGCTGGAACGATTTTTCTAAGCGTTTCTTTCGTAATGTTCCACAATTTATCGGATTGTTCGCCGAACAGAACGACTACCCGGGCACTTTGAGAATTAAATGAGGATGGCGTATGTTTCACAGCTTCCAATACGATTTCCTGAATTTTCTCGCGCGATACGATCTCTTCTTTGCCCAAGCCATAAACCGAACGTCTTTCTTTTACAGCAGTGAAAAATGGTGTGCTCATTAGCCTTACTCCTCCGATTTCTATTAAGAAATGTGCATCTACAGTCAGTTAGCGGCCCGCAAATCCGTGCGCGCACTGCACCACACCGCCGGCTTTTTCCAGGCTTGTTCAATATAATTACGATTTCATATAAACTATCCTTTTGGATGTCGCTAACTAATTGTAATACACTTTTATTATTATAGATTCGAACCTTTTTGTCAACTTGTTTTTGAGAACATCCGATATTGGAAATACTAGAGCGTATCATTCCCCCCGAAAGGAGCCGCCGCAATGGCAGTTACAACGAAAGGTATTTTGCTTGTAGAAGGCCACGAGTTGACGATAACGAACCCCGGCAAACCTTTGTGGCCCGAGGCAGGAATTACGAAAGCCGATTATTTGGTCAAGCTGACCGAGCTCGCTCCGTTCCTGCTGCGGTACTGCCGCAACCGGCATCTGACGACCATCCGCTTTCCCCATGGATACAACGACAAGTCGTTTTACCAAAAAAATGCGCCCGAACCGGTGCCAAGCTTTGTCAAGCTGGCCCCGCTGGACGGCATCAATTACGTGAACCTCGACTCGGTCCCGACCTTGATCTGGCTCGGCAATCTCGCTTGCCTGGAATTTCATCCGTCCTTCCACCGCGTCGGCGAGACGCTTCCCGCAGAGTGGGTCATCGATATCGACCCGAGCCTGACGGAGGAGCCGCGGATTATGGAGGCCGCTCTGATCATCGGGGAAATACTCGATTCCCTGCGCATCCAGTCCATAGCCAAAACGTCGGGGGCCACCGGCGTACAGATCTATATTCCGATTCGCCCGGGCTATACGTTTGAGCAATTGCGGCGGATCGGCCATTTTGTCGGAGCTTATGCGGTAAAAAAACACCCCCGTCTCTTCACCATCGAACGGTTCAAGAAGAACAGGGGCGACCTTATTTACATCGATTATTTGCAGCACTGGTACGGAAAAACGCTGTCCGCTCCCTACACGCCGCGCGCCACGAAGCACGCTTCGGTCTCTACGCCGCTTTTATGGAAAGAGGTCCAACTGCGCCCAAAGCCCGGCGAGTTCAATCTGCATACCGTTACGGGCAGGCTGCGGCAGATGGGAGACCTGATCGAGCAGGTCCCGCCGCAAAATCTGGATGCCGTTCTCGAACGGCTGCAATAGCAACACTGCGGCATAAACAGCATCAACGGCATGCCGGCTTCAAAACAGCGGCGACAGCATCCGCGCCAAAACTTCCTTGCCCTTTTCCAACCGGGACCGCTTCTCGAACTCAGCGAGCTTCAGCTCCTCGCTTGCTTTCAGATCCTGCATAAAATCATCCTCCAGCCGTTCGATCACCTCCCGGTCAAACATGACCGCATTTTGTTCGAAATTGCTGAAAAAGCTGCGCAAATCCATGTTGGCCGTGCCCACCGTAGCCATGATCCGGTCGATAAGCATCACTTTGGCGTGAATGAACCCTTTGCGGTACAAATAAAAGCGGACTCCGGCCTGCATCAGCTCGCGCAAATACGACCTTGACGCGTATTGAACCAGCCGGGAATCGGCTTTGAACGGCAAAATGATTCGGACATCGACGCCGCTGACGACGGCTGTTTTGAGCGCCATGGCGATGCTCGGGTCGGGTATGAAATACGGCGTCGTCATGTAAACCCGTCTTTTCGCGGCGACGATCCCGGCAAAAAACATTTCCTGAATGGAATCCCAATGCGCGTCGGGCCCGCTTGAGATGATCTGCACCAAAGAGGACGGCGGCTGCTCGTGTTCGGGAAACAGGGTATCCTCGGCCGGCCGCTTGCCGCTAACGAACAGCCAGTCGGTCAGGAACGTCTGCTGCAAGCAGTATACCGAATCCCCCAGCAGCTTCAGATGCGTGTCGCGCCAAAAGCCGAGACTGGAATCTTTACCCAAATATTCGTCCCCAATATTAATCCCGCCCAAAAAGCCCGTCAAACCGTCGACGACGACAATTTTACGATGATTCCGGTAATTAAGCCGTTTGTCAAAAAAAGCGATCAGCGGCGGCAGGAACGGGTGCACCTCCGCTCCCGCCTGTTTCAGCTTGTTTATGTACTCGCCCGCCAGCTTGTAGCTGCCGATACCGTCATAAATAATCCTTACTTTGACCCCCTCCCGCGCCTTGCGGATCAGCACCTCCTGAAACTTCGTTCCGATCCGGTCGTGCCTGATCGTGTAGAACTCGAAGTGGATATGCTTCTCCGCTTTTTCAAGCGCCTCAAGCATGGAATCGTAGGTAGCGTCCGCGTTCGTCAGCACGACCACCCGGTTGTTGCGCGTAATCGGCGAGCCGGGGATGTTATGGAGCAGGCTGCAAAGCCGCGGTTCCTTGAACAGCTCGCACAGCGAGGCATCGGCCTGGCCGCCTGCCGGGGATACCTGACTCAGCAATTGATGCTGAAGTTCATCGATTTTGCGCGGACCTTTCCGGCGGACCATTTTGCGCTGCGTATATTCTTTGGCTAGAAAATAGTACATGACAAATCCGATGATGGGAAAAATAAACAGAACCAGCAGCCACGCCACCGTCTTCGAAGGCCTTCGATATTCGCCGATCAGGATGGTCGCCGCCTGGAATATGAAGAGCAGCAGCACCATAACGAGCCAAAACACGGCGTCATCTCCTTTGTCTCTCAAAATCCGGCTGAAACACTGCACGCTATGCTGTCGTGTTAGCTTATACCAACGGCTGATCGGCTATTCCAGTTTACGGATTTTGTGCCAGGAATCTGCCGGACGGAGGTGCCGGCTTCCAAAAATCGTAATAAAATCCTGCGATTCGAGAACAATATATGTGGATTCGTTCCAGCCTGCAACGGGAGGTATACCAACATGTCGGACAGATCCAAAGGGTTGATGAACCGCCTGCTGCGAAACCGCGTGCACGGCAAGCCGGACGATGCGCCGCATGATTTGGCGGAATCGTTGGACTACCAATTTATCGAAGATCTGAAAAAGACGAAGCTGTCACTTTTGCTGGAAGATAATCACGACTTCATTAAAGAGATTTTTCGGGATTGCTCGGATATCGTGGTGCGGGAGTTCGAGATTCATCCGAACGTTCCCGCGCTGCTGCTGTTCGTAGACGGGCTGGTCAACACGCAGCTGCTCAACGATACGATGAGGTCGCTGATGCTGTTTGGCGGCGGCGAGACGTCGATCGAGCGGATCGTCAACGTGACGCTGCCGGTCTCGCAAACCCAGGTCTCCGACAATTACGGAGACCTTCTCGTCTCGACGCTGAGCGGTGATACCGCTCTGCTGGTGGAAGGCAACGCGAAGGCGGCTTTGCTCGGCATTCGCGGCATGGAGAAGCGTTCGGTCAACGAGCCCGATACGGAAACCGTCGTTCGCGGACCGAAAGAAGGCTTCGTTGAAAGTCTGCGCACGAATACATCGATGATCCGCCGCAAGCTGAAGACGCCGAGGCTGAAGATGAAATCGATGACCATCGGCAAGGAAAGCAATACGAGCATCGTCGTCTCTTATATTGACGATCTGGCTACGCCGTCGCTTGTCGAGGAAGTCGTCAAGCGGTTGGAACAGATCCATATCGATTCCGTCATTGAATCGGGCATGATCGAGGAATTGATTCAGGACGATACGTACTCGCCGTTCCCGCAGATCCAGAACACCGAGCGGCCGGATGTCGTGACGACGGCGCTGCTGCAGGGCAGAGTAGCGATTTTGATCGACGGAACGCCGTTTGTGCTGCTCGTCCCCTTTGTTTTCGTGCAAATTTTGCAGGCCAGCGAGGACTACTATGAGCGCTTCCAGATCGGGACATTGCTCCGCTGGCTCAGGTATGTGTTTTTATTTCTGTCGTTGACGACGCCGGCATTGTATGTGGCGATCACAACGTATCATCAGGAACTGCTGCCGACGACATTAATGCTGAGCGTAGCGGCATCCCGCGAAGCCATTCCTTTTCCGGCGGTCGTCGAAGCTTTCATTATGGAAATCACGTTCGAAGCGCTGCGGGAAGCGGGCATCCGGTTGCCCAAAGCCGTCGGCTCCGCGGTCAGCATCCTGGGGGCGCTCGTTGTCGGACAAGCGTCCGTTCAAGCCGGCATCGTTTCGGCGCCGATGGTTATCGTCGTATCCATTACGGGCATCGCTTCCTTTACCATTCCCCGCTTCAACGGGGCGATCGCCATCCGGATGATGCGCTTTCCGATATTGATAGCAGGCGCCTTGTTCGGCTTTTACGGCATTTTTTTCTGCCTGATGCTTCTGGTCGGACATTTGGCCAATCTCCGCTCCTTCGGGGCGCCGTATTTGTCCCCGCTCGGGCCTCTATCGACCGGCGACCTCCAAGATGTGCTCATCCGCGCCCCATGGTGGAAAATGCAAAAACGTCCGGAATTCATGCCCATCCAGGATACGAATCGTTTGGACGGCGGTTTGAGCGAACAGATTCAACAGGACGGAGGCGTGGACGGAAGCAACATTCGGCATGAACATAGAGCGAACAGGGAGGACAAGCAAAATGGCAAATCGTAAACTGCCGCTCACGCTGGTTGCGACCTTCGCCTTAACCGCGCCTTTGCTGACAGGCTGTTGGGACCGCATCGAGACGAACGACGTTGCTTTTGTTTTAAGCTCTTCGGTCGATTTGGAGGAGGACGGGAGGTTTCGGGTAGCTTACCAGCTTCCGCTTCCCGGCTCCATGGGCGGAGCAAGCGGCGGCGGCGGCGGTACATCCGGAGCCAAAAGCTACTACATCGATTCGGAAGTGGGCAAGACCTTTCGGGAAGCTACCAGCAAGCTGCAGATGCGCATGTCCCGCAAGCTGTTCCTGGCGCACCGGCGGACGATCATCATCGGCGAAGCTTTGGCCAAACAAGGCATAGCCCTCATGTTCGACGTAGTCCCGCGGTCCACGGACAGCCGGATGACCAGCTTTCTCGTCATCGCCAAAGGCAAGGGCTACGAATTGCTCAATACAACGCCCAAATTCGAGCGTTTTCCGGCGGAAGCGATCCGCGAGCTCGCCAAATCGTCGCTCGCCATCCCTACCTCGACGAAAGACATCGGCCTCGCGCTCGCCTTCCACGGCGATCCGTTCATCTCTTACTTCGAAGAAAAGGACAGCGAAGGCACGAATCATAAGTCCAAAGAGGTGCAATTGGCCGGATACGCTCAGTTCAAAGGGGAGAAAATGGTAGGCGTATATAAAGACCGCGAGGCGCAAGGCCTCATGTGGCTGAGAAACAAGGTAAAAGAACATACGCTTACTTTTCCCGTAGAGGATGACAAATACATGAGCATATTGGTATCAAAAGGACGCACTGAAATTGTGCCGGTGATCAATGGAGACGAAGTAACGTTCGACTTGACGTTGGAAGCGATCGGCACCGTACGCGAGGATCGCTCCGAACAAGATTTAAACAATGCGGACAACGATCACAGAATCGAACGAAAGTTCGCCGATCAGGTGAAGAAGTGCGTTCAGGCAACCATCAAGCAGATGCAAAAGGAAGGAACGGATTCGGCGCAGCTCGGCTTGATCGTATGGCGCAGCCATCCGAAGGTATGGAAAGAACGTTTGGCGGAAAATTGGGAGGAAACTTTCAAGAAAGCCCGGTTCAACATTAAAGTCGAAGCTTCCGTTACGGAAACGGGACTCATCAATCAAAATGCGGTGAAGGATGGGATGAATCCATGAACCTCATATTTATGCTCGCTTTTCTTTTCATCGTAGCGCTCAGCGTTGCGATGGATTGGAAAATCCTCAAGAAAGAGAAAAATAGCGTGAAAACGTTATATGCGCTACAGTTCGCCGGAATCGCCGTACTTTTCACATTCAAATATTTGCATATGCCCGTTTTTACACCGACCCGTTTCTTCATTCTTACGGTCGCCCCTTGGTTCAGCAGCTTGATTGGCATGTAATGCACGGAACTTAACACGGAAAGGGGTGAACAACATTTCCATGGACAGCAAACAAATCATTAATCAGCGGCAGGTCGCCTGGCTCTCCTCTTCCCTGCTCACAAGCTGGGGCGTCCTGAGTCTGCAAAATGTGCTCATTCGGGTAGGCGAGATGGATGCATGGTTCAGCTACTTACTGCCGGCTGCGTATGTGTTTCTTGTAGCCGCCTTTTTCGGTTATTTGACCAAACATTTTCCGAACATGCATATTTTTGAAATTTCGATGCTGCTGCTGGGAAGATGGGGAGGAACGGCCGTCAACCTGCTCATTTTGCTCCATTTTTGGCTGGCTGTCGTCCGCGACATTTCTTACATGTCCAGATTCAGCGCCACTTTATTGCTCCATAATACGCCATTGGAAATATTGGTCTTGCTCGCTTGTCTGATTCTCATTTATTACGGCAAAAGCAGCATGGAAGTCATCGTTCGCGTCAATGATCTGTTCTATCCTTTATTCGTCATCACTGTTGTCCTGATGCCGATCTTTTTGTCGAACGAATTGTCCCTTAAACTTGTGCTGCCGGCTTTGACCGTTCCGTTCCAGGCGATCGGCTCGACCAACATACTGGCTCTCGGGGGCGCAGGAGATATTTTCGTTTTAGGGGCCTTTTTGCACGGGCTTTACAACGCCGATCATATCCGTTCTGCGATACGCCATGGCACCGTGCTTGGCATCGTGATTCTGACTCTTGTCATTTTTACGATTCTGATTGTGCTCGGGCCGAAAATGCCCGGCAAATTTCTGTATCCGACGCATAATCTGATCCAGATGATTCATGTGACGGATTTCCTGGACCGGGTTGACATCGCTATCCTGAGCGTCTGGTTTCCGACGATCGTCTGCAAGACGTTGGCCATCTATACCGCCTTGCTGCTGGGGATCAGCAGCTTGTTGAAAGAGCGCAATTATCCGATCTTCAACAAGCAGGCGGCTTTGCTCATATGCCTCACTACCATCGTCTCGTTCCGAAGCACGACGGAGATGCTCTCTTTTGCCAATTTCAGCTTCCCGGTCATCGTGCTCGCTTATCAGCCTTTGGTTATGGCTATCCTGTTTGCCGCCTCCAAACTTCGCCGCAGGCAGACTGAGTGCGAACATTCGCAGCAGGCCCCCGGAGCCGACTCTTCAATGGAGCCCGAGACCAAGACTGCTGCATGGAGCCAGCGGTTCTCGTATACCGGGTGGATTTGGACGGGCAATGCGCTTATACTGCTGTGCGCAGTTTGCATCGGGGTCGGCCTTATGTTCGGCAAAACCTCCCCACGCGTCGCAATTTTCTGCGCAGTCGGCTACGCCATCTGCCTGACGCTTGCCGCCGTCACCACCTATATGGAAGTAAGCCAATTGAAGCAGTCGAAATCCAATACGTAGCTTGGCCGACGCCACCTGCGGTTGGCACGCAGCGCATAGCAGGCCCGTCGGCCGGCAAAGACGGCGGGCGGCGGGCTCGCGCGATTGGCAGGCATGCAGCGCACAGCAGGGCCGTCGGCCGAACGGCGGAGACGGCTTCAGCCGCATGGGGGAAGCCGCCTCCGCTGCGCTTAGCCGACAAAGACGGCGCGTGTGGCGGTCCGCCAGCGAAAACCGCGGAGACGGCGGGCGGCGGGCTCGCGCGATTGGCAGGCATGCAGTGCACAGCAGGGCCGTCGGCCGAACGGCGGAGACGGTGGCAGCAGCCGGCTCCGCTGCGCTTGGCCGGCAAAGACGGCGCGTGTGGTGGTCCGCCGGCGAAGCCGGCGGGTGGCGGGCTCGCGGGGGCGGGTGGCGGCAAGCGCGTGAGGGTGGTCCGCGGCAAAGATCGCGGGGTTCGGGGACGGCAAAACCCTGCGAAAGGGGCTGGCGGCCGAAAAACCTGCGAAAGTGCAGGCTTTTTCGATGCTAACGGCCCGTTTCTGGGAAATACCTGCAATTGTGCAGGAATTTCCGCTCAAAACGGGCCCAGCCCTGCGCAAGAGCGAGAATTCCTGCAGATTTGCAGGAATATTTCGCGGCAAGCGCATTAAGCCGCAAAAAGATGCACTTTTGCAGGTTTTCTGTGCCGCGCATGTGCCAATGATGCGCCGGATCTGGCCGGCGAGCAAAAACAGCTCGCCCTCGGGGGCGTAGCCGGCAAGCCTGCGAAGCCAGCTGACGGCGATGCTCCCCTGGCTGGAGGCAAAGACCGCAAGCCGGTTGACGACAAGCGCAGGCCTGCGAAGCCAACTGACGGCTACGCTCCCCTGGGTGGCTGGCGGCGAGCCCCACGAAAAGGGCCAACAGCCGAAAAACCTGCGAAAGTGCAGGCTTTTTCGATGCTAACGGCCCGTTTTGGGAAAATACCTGCAATTGTGCAGGAATTTCCGCTTAAAACGGGCCCAGCCCTGCGCACGAGCGAGAATTCCTGCAGATTTGCAGGAATATTTCGCGGCAAGCGTATTAAGCCGCAAAAAGATGCACTTTTGCAGGTTTTCTATGCCGCGCATGTGCCAATGATGCGCCGTCTCTTGCCGGCCAGCTCGCCCCTCGAGGCCAGCACAGCTGCAGTTATTTGCAGGCGCTGCACGGCCACCAGGAGTCTGTACGAAGACGCAGCGCGAGTGGCATATATGCAGCCGCGATTCATTGGGCACCAGAAGTCGACGCCTAGTGCCTGCCTTTCGGCGGACAATGAAAGCCGCCAAAAACTATGCAAGGAGAATGCAAAACCGTTATGAAATTAAAATGGAAGCAGGAAAACTTGACGCTGGTCATTATTCCCGAAGCCAACCGATCCGTCGTCAGGTTCCGAATTGCCAATATATATGCTTGTTTGGCCGCCGCAGGCAGTTTCATGCTGCTGACAGCCGCGCTGCTCGTCTACGCGCTCTATCTGCACGCAAACCAGCACGCAGGCGTGTTACAATCGCAGCTGCACGGCGAACGGCAGCAGCTCAACGCCGCTCTGGCCGCCAAAAATCAAGCTATCGACCAATTGCAAAACGAGGTCATCCGGCTCTCCCGCCAGACCGAGCAAATGAAAGCCGAAGTGGCGCGGATACAAAAGCTGGAGCGGGATCTGCTGACGCTCGCGCCGCCCGGGGCGGGTTCCGGCGCCCCGGCCGGGCTCGGCCTCGCGGCAAGCAAACCCGATATTTCCGTCTTCGGCACCGGCGGGTTGTACAACCCGGTGTCTCAGGCGGAAATATTGGAGCTCGGCGAACGGACGGCCGCCTCGCTGGCCGCGCTCCACGCCGATGCGAACAAGCTCCGGGCAAGCTTGACCGGAGCCCAGCACCGGCTGCGGCTCAGCCGTGCCGTCCCTTCGCTGTGGCCGACGGCTTCACAGCTTGTCACTTCCGATTTTGGCTATCGGAAGGACCCTTTTACCGCGCAGCCGAGCTTTCATTCCGGCATCGATATCGGCGCCAAAGCTGACGAGCCCGTGTTCGCCGCGGCTTACGGCAAAGTCGTCAGCACCGGCAGCGACCGGTTCCGCGGGAACAACATCGTGCTGGAGCATGGCGGAGGCTTGCGCACCTGCTACATGCATCTGAACAAAATTTTCGTCAACCCGGAAGATACCGTGGAAGAAGGAGCCGTCATCGGGCTCGTCGGTTCCACCGGACGCAGTACCGGACCCCATCTGCATTACGAAGTGACCAAAAACGGCAAAAGCACGAATCCGAGGCCTTATTTGAAAACGATACGAAAGGACGCGCCCTGACATGTTCAAAAGCAAAAAGCAAGCCCCGAATCCGAATACGACCGATACGCTCATCGGAGAAGGCACCTCTTTCGAAGGATGCATCCGTTCGGAGGCAAGCATCCGCATCGAAGGCCGGATCACAGGCGACATCCGGTGCGCAGGCGACGTCATCATCGGCGAACGCGGCAGTCTGAAGTCCGATATTACGGCCCGGGACGTCATTGTGGCCGGCAGCGTGCACGGCAACGTTGCGACAAACGGCAAGCTGATCATCACTTCGACCGGCTCCCTTTTGGGCAACATCAACACCTCTTCCATCACGATTGAGGAAGGCGGAGTGTTCCAGGGTACGAGCGTCATGGAAAAAAAGCTGCCGTCCCCAGCGGCCCAGAGCGGCAGCGCCGCCAGCCCGGAGAGCCTCCCGGCACCGACCGGAGAAAACGAATCCATGGACGGAGTTACCGTCGCCATTTAAAATTCCCCCCGCATCCGACCGTGTGAGAGTTGTTTTGCCATAGCTGGCCGCATTCTCTATTGGGCTGTTTGCCATAGCCATGTTATAATGGTAGTTATTCCTTATTTCTGGCTGATGCAGGAGACATGCCGATGAAAGAACAGACGATTCTATTTGATCTTGACGACACGCTCATTCACTGCAACAAATATTTTGACTATGTCATCGACCAGTTCGTCGATCTGATGCTGACCTGGTTTTCCGGCAGGCAGCTGCAGCCGCAGCACATCAAGCAAAAGCAGTTGGAGATCGACCTGGCGGGCGTCCAAATCCACGGCTTCATGCCTGACCGCTTTCCCAAATCGTTCGTAGAGACGTATCAATGGTTCTCCGAAACGTACAACCGCCCGGCAAGCCCGCGCGAGGAAGCAATGCTGATGGATCTTGGACATACCGTATACGAATACACGGTCGAGCCTTATCCGCAAATGAATGAAACGCTGGAAACTCTGCAAAATGGCGGACACAAGCTGTTTCTGTATACAGGCGGAGACGCGTCGATCCAGATGAAAAAAGTGCGCGATTCGGGGCTGAACGCCTACTTCGACGACCGGATTTTTGTGACTGTGCATAAAACGAAAGAGTTCATGCAGACGCTTTTGCAGGAGCAGCGCTTTGACCGGCGGCATACCTGGATGATCGGCAACTCGGTCCGAACCGACGTGCTGCCCGCGCTTCACGCAGGCATCCATTCGATCCATATCCCAGCCCATCAGGATTGGGAATACAATACCGGAACGATCGATGTTGCGCCGCAGGGCGCTTTCTACCAGCTTTCCTCCCTGCAGGAAGTGCCGGGTGCGATTCGCGATTATGTAAGGAAGTATCCGGAGGGAATCGAATAAGCTTAGATTGACGCAAAAAAACTGCGCATCCCGCCTGGGAGAAGCGCAGTTTTCATTTGTTACGCCGCTACGTCCCTTCTGCGGAATATTTCCCAGGAGAGCGCGATAAAAAGCAGATAGTAGAAAAGCAGCACAGTAATGGAAAAGCCCATCGTCATTCCATTCACAGGCGGTTGACCGTCCAAATACTGCGTCAGATCCGTGTTGGCAAACAAAAAGTATTTGCCCCAGCTGTAGCGCAGCAGCAGCGTTGTCACGATTTGTCCGGCCGTCATGATGAAGATGCTTAAGCCGATCGCAAGCGAGGAACTGCGGAATACCGTGGAGATCATGAACGAAAGAGTGACCACCATGATCAGTTCAACGAGCTTCAGACCGTATACGGACAATATGTGCCCCAGCATGCCGCTCTCATGGACGACACCGTCGGCGCCGGCCGTCAAGTAAGGCATCCCCAGATTGTGGACGCCGAAGAGAAGCCCGTTTATGATCAGCGCGCTGACGAACAAAACGACAAGCAAAAAGGCTGCGAACAGCAAGGTAGCCGCGTATTTGGACAGCAATATTTTCGAGCGGCTCGCAGGGCGAATCAGCAGCAGCTTGATCGTCCCCCACGTAAATTCGCCCGCCACCATGTCTCCGGCAATGATGACGGTAAACAACGTGACTATGCTTACCAGCCCGGCCGCCGTTTGCACGCCGCCCCACATCGTCGTCCCGATAGGCGGGATATCGTGATCCAGAGCATACTGGCTCAGCGCGATTTCTTTCCGCAATTCGTCCTTGAGGCGCGTCGGCATGCCGGGATTCACCATATCTTTTTTCTGTTGTTCGATCAAAAGCTGTGTGTTGGTCCGCCACTCCGATTGCTTCGCTTGCACGCCGTCATGAGCGAAAGCCGCCGCGAAGCCGACGAAAACGATCAGCAGCAAACAGAGAATCCACGTCCGCAGCCTGCGGTAAATTTTCATATTCTCGTTCTGCACCAAGTTAAGCAATCTGATCACTTCCCGTCATTTCCAAAAATTGATCTTCCAGCGATTTCGCCGCGGTCCGAATCCCGTAGACTTGAAGGCCAGCCGTTACGAAGCGCTTGTTCCACTCCGCTATCCGGGCTTTTTCCAGCACCATGACGAGCGAGGCGCCCCGCACCTCGAAGCCCGTTTCCGGCGATATTTGGGCAATCAGCGCAGCCGCCTTATCCAAAGGCTCGACCTCGAAAGCGACCTGCATCGCTTCGCCGGTCTGCACGAACTCCCCGATCGGCCTGACGTCGACGAGCTTGCCGTTTTGGATAATCGCTACGCGGTCGCACATCAGCTCCATCTCGGCGAGCAGGTGGCTGGATACGATGACGGAGATCCCTTCCTCGCGGGTCAGTTTGCGCAAATGATCGCGCAGCTCGCGGATTCCGGCCGGGTCCAGTCCGTTCGTCGGCTCATCCAGAATGAGCACGGACGGCTTATGCAGCAGTGCCTGCGCAATTCCCAGACGCTGGCGCATGCCGAGCGAATAGGTTTTGACTTTATCATGAATCCGGTTCTCCATCCCGACGAGCGTAATGACTTCCTGAATTCGATCTTCCTTAATGCCGGGAATCATTCTGGCGTAATGGATGAGATTTTGGTAGCCGCTTAAAAATTTATACATTTCCGGGTTTTCCACAATAGCGCCGACATGGCGGATCGCCTCCTCGAAATGCGTGCGGATCGACCGGCCGCCGATAAGGATATCGCCCTCCGTGATCGACATGAGCCCTACGATCATGCGGATCGTCGTTGTTTTGCCCGCGCCGTTAGGCCCCAAAAAGCCGAACACTTCTCCCCGCGGCACGTCAAAGCTGAGCTGGTCGATGATCGTCTTGGAACCGATTTTTTTGGAAACGCGTCTGATTTGCACAATGGGTGCATCGGGATTTGCCGTTTTCATTAAATCCTCTCCTTTTTCAATTAAATCCATCTTAGCAAATGGTCTTTTCACGTTCCTAGTGGCGATCGTCATGCCGGAGTCACATGCAAAGTCATATGACAGCCATGACTGGGCTCACTATGGAAACCGGTTTTTTTTATGTACAATAAACATAAGGTCAACAACGCTGCAAAGGAGCTTGGGCATGGTCCAAAGAAGACAGTGGCATGGCGCGGAATGGTCTCTTTTTATTATATTGATAGGTACGACCGTTATTAGCCTGCTCTATATTCTGCTGCATTTAAACGAGTTCCAGCATGCTTCCGTATCGATTACTATCGTCGGCATCCTGATTAGCTATTTGCTGCCGCTGCTGTTTTGGCGGCCTAATTATATCAACCCCACTTTATACCCGATTGCCGTGCTTTTGACGAATGCGCCTATGCAAATCTATCTATCTTGGGCAGAGAAAGAAGCCTACTCTCTTATTAATTGCCCATTAATGATCATCGGATTCCTCACCGACCGAAAAAATGCATGGTGGATCGCGCCCATTTTTCTGCTGATCGTGCCTTTCTCTTATTTTTTCTTCCTGGAAAGCCGCAATCTATTAGCAGATGTGCTCGGCCAGATGATGAATGCGGCGCTCGCTTTTGCCATCGGAATCTCTCTGCAGCGGGTCGTCACTTCCAATGAAAAAACAGTGCGCCTGCTGGCCGAAAACCAGCATCAATACATGCTGATCCATGAGCAAAACAAGGCGCTGGAGCAATACGCCAACCAAATTGAACACCTTACGCTTCTGGAGGAACGCAATCGCATGGCGCGGGAACTGCACGACACCGTTGGCCATACGTTTACGTCCGTCATCATGGGGATGGATGCCGTCGCTTATTTGATTGAAGCATCGCCGGAAAAAGCCAAGGAAAAGCTGGACGTGCTGCGCAACGTTACCAGAAGCGGTCTGGAAGAAGTCCGCCGCAGCATTCATCAGATGGTGCCTGACGGCGGCGACATGCTGCTTTCTTACCAGCTTACCCACTTGACAGGCGAGTTCTCGCTGCATACCGGAACCCAGATCCGGTTCATGATGGACGGAGACGAATATGAACTTGCCAAGCAGACGCAGCTTTCGCTCATCCGCTGCCTGCAGGAATCGCTAACCAATGCCAAACGGCACGGCAGGGCTACGGCCATTGAAGTAAAGCTCGCTTACTGCCGCGACCAGGTGGCGCTCACCATTGAAGATAACGGTGTCGGCGCGGAACAATTGAAAGCCGGCTTCGGGATCAGCGCGATGCAGGAGCGCATCGCCGCCCTTCAGGGCACACTTCAGGTCCGCTCCGTACCCGATCAGGGAACGGTAGTTTCCTGTAAGATCCCTGCCAGGCGGCAGCCTGCTTTTTAGTTGTGCATGCCAGTGGTACAATATGTTCAGGAGGGTAAACCGATGAACTCAAGCCCATTAAAGCTGCTCTTGGTCGACGATCAGGATTTAATTAGAGAAAGCCTCCATATCGTGCTGGATATGGACCCGGACATTACCGTAGTCGGACTTGCCGAGAACGGCTGCGCCGCCATAAAGCTGTGCGAAGAGCAGCAGCCGGATATCGTGCTGATGGATATTCACATGCCTGTCATGGACGGGGTCGAAGCCACGCGGCAAATTAAAACAAAATGGCCCGGCACCCGCGTTATTATCCTGACCACGTTTCAGGAAATCAACTATGTGATGGATGCGCTGGGCGCGGGCGCGGAAGGGTATCTGCTCAAGGCGATACATCCGAAAGATTTGGCCGCCGGCATCAAATGGGTGCACCAAGGCGGCACGCTGATCCCGCAGGACATCGCCAAAATGCTCGTCAAGCAAGCGCGGGGAGCTCAAACGTTCGAAGAACGCGATTTCGACGCCAAGGAAGTCGAGGAAACCGTCCGCACCGACGCGTACGGATTGAGCGACCGCGAAGTCCAGGTGCTGCACTGCATCGCCGACGGCCTGAGCAACAAGGAGATCGCCGAGAAACTGTACCTTTCCGAAGGTACGGTGAAAAACTATATCTCCAGCATCTACTCCAAAATGGACGTGCGCGACCGCATACAAGCGTCCAAAAAAGCTCACGACGAAGGCCTGCTGTAACACAAACAAAAAGCCAATTTCAACGATGGAAGGAACCTTTGCAGGGCGTCCGTCATGAAAATGGCTTTTTTGCTTTTATTCAAACAATCTTCCGAACAAAGATTTTTTTCTTTTTCGGGTTTTCCCGTACGTTTGCACGCGGGAAAATGCAGGCGGCTGTTCGCCGGCCGCCGGATTGGCCGCTTCAGCAGCCTCAATGTCCGCCGCGGACACTTCCGCTCCGGCATATTCCGCCGCAAGCTGCGGCAGTTGGGACTGCTGCGGCTGCTCGATGCCTGCAACCGCCTGCTGCTGCCGTAAATAATGCTCAAGCTGGTATTTGAAATGCCTCAGCAGCTGCTCCTGCTCCTTTTGCTGCAGTTGGAATTGCCCCTGCATCTGGATTTGCAGCAGTTCAATCTGCTTGGCAAGCAGCAGCACCGCCTCATGCAAGGAATGGAGCCCGCGGCCGTTCTGATGCTCGTCAGCCTGCATGGAATTGCCGCTGTTAGAAAGCAGTGCGCTTAGTTCCGCCTGCGTAACGAAATCTTCCTTCTTCACGCGCTCACCCCATGGTTCCGCTCGATTCGGGCGGCTCGTGCCTGAGCCCCTGGGCCGCCTGTTCCTTCTATTTTACATGATTAGCCGAAAATGTTCACGCTTTGTTTCCCCTTAACCCAGAGGGCCGGCCCCACATGAAAAAAACCGGGCAGAAAATTCTGCACGGCTGCTGCGAGACGACAAAATGGAATGCCAAGCGCCGACTGCCATCGGGCCTGACCCGGAGCGGCCGCCGCCACGCAGCGCCCGCAGTACGCCTCAAATTCGCGATCGTTCGCTATCTACTAGCTACTTACTACTAACTATTATCTACTGTTTGTTTAAAGTAACGCTTTGTGAATAAAGATTAGTCCAGCTATCGTTCGTATTGTAGTAATACCAAATATTCGTGCCGTCGTTCACCATGACATAATCCACAAGCCATTCGGCCTTATTTCCCGTCATGTTGTTCCATAACGTAACCGATTTGACAATGCCTACGTCGCTGAAAGAAAATGTGTACGTGTCCGTCGAATTTCGTTCAAAATCGTCATAGTACGGTTTATCCATTTTAACCATCGGAGAGTTCCCGAGACTGCCGTTGAGACCTATATAAATGTCGGCGTCCGTTCCGGCGTCGGCCACGTTTGCAGTATGGACGGTGATATTGTAATTTTTATCAGCAGCAAAAGCCGGCACCGCCAACGAAACCGTCAGCACAGGAACCGCCAAAAATGAAAACAGAGTCCGAATTGCATTGCGATTCATTCAATAAATACGTCCTTTCAATGGTTAAAATTGGTATATTTATTAAATATATTATTAATTATACTATAAAAGCTAGCGATTATGTGGGGATTCCATAATTTAACTACGACCCCGACGCCCGATGCGGGCGGCAAATGGGATATGGACGTGCTAAAAAGGCCGCCCCATACGATCAAAACAACCGTAAGGACAGCCTGTTCGAATACATACGCCCGGACTGTTCCGAGGTGGCAAGCCTTGGCACCGGGACTTGCTCCGGAAGCGGCAAGCCTGGGCAACCGGACTTGCCCCAAGGCAAGCCGAGTGGTACGCCGCCATGTGCAGGCGCCGAAACGCGCGCCGGGATTCGTGCGCGTTAGGAAAAGGCACCGGTAATCAACCTCCTGTGCCTCATTATAGCGGCTCTTTTGGCATGGCAGCCGGGAAAACCTGCGAAAGTGCAGGCTTTTTCCGTAAATGCGGTCCATTTGGAGGAAAAGCCTGCGATTGTGCAGGAATTTTCGATGAAAATGGGCCTAAGCCCATGTTCACGCTTAAAAGCCTGCACATTTGCAGGAATTTTTCGTTGTGAGCGTCTCATCGAGCAAAAAACTGTACTTTTGCAGGCTTTTTCCGCACGGAAGCCGGCGATGCCGCCTACAACAAAGGATGCTTTGCATTTTGCTTGTAGAATTATGGCAGATTTGACGCTCCCATCAGGTAGCGGTCCACTTCGCGGGCGGCGGCGCGGCCTTCGTTGATCGCCCAGACGACGAGGCTTTGCCCGCGGCGCATGTCGCCTGCGGCGAAGATGCCTTGGGCGTTCGTGGCGAATTTGCCGTACTCGGCTTTCGCGTTGGATCGCTCGTCTCTATCGATGCCGAGCTGCTCCAGAATCGTATTCTCCGGGCCGGTGAAGCCCATGGCGATAAGCGCCAGTTGGGCCGGGTACACTTTTTCGCTGCCTGGAACTTCTACCGGCACGAACTGGCCTTTCTCGTTCTTTTGCCACTCGATCAGCACCGTGTGCAGCTCCTTCAGGTTGCCATTCTCATCGCCGACGAATTTCTTCGTGTTGATGAGATATCGGCGCGGGTCCTCGCCCTGAACGGCGGCGGCCTCCTGTTGGCCGTAGTCCACCTTCAGCACTTTCGGCCACTCCGGCCAAGGATTGTTCGCCGCCCGCGTCTCCGGCGCTTTGGGCATGATTTCGAACTGCGTGACGCTTTTGCACTTGTGGCGCAATGAAGTGCCCACACAGTCCGTTCCGGTATCGCCGCCGCCGATCACGATGACATCTTTGCCCTCGGCCGTGATGAATGCGCCGTCGGCGTGCTCGGAATCGAGCAAGCTTTTTGTATTTTTGCCCAGAAATTCCATCGCCAAATGAATGCCGCCCAGCTCGCGGCCTTCGATCGGCAGATCGCGTCCTTTGGTCGCGCCGCCGCACAGCACAATCGCGTCGAATTCCTCCTGCAGCTTTTCTACCGGGTAGTTCACGCCGACATGAGCGCCGGTAATAAACGTAACGCCCTCCGCTTCCAGCAAATCGACGCGGCGCTGCACGTATTTTTTATCCAGCTTCATGTTCGGAATTCCGTACATGAGCAGCCCGCCTATGCGATCGGCCCGTTCGAACACCGTTACCCAATGGCCGGCTTTATTGAGCTGCGCCGCGGCCGCCAGACCGGACGGACCTGACCCGACGACGGCCACTTTTTTGCCTGTGCGGACTTCGGGCGGTTCGGCCGTAATCCAGCCCTCGGCGAAGCCTTTGTCGACGATCGCTTTTTCGATGCTTTTGATCGTAACGGGCGTATCTTTCAGCCCAACCGTACATGAGCCCTCGCATGGAGCGGGGCAGACGCGCCCCGTAAATTCAGGGAAATTGTTCGTCTTGTGCAGGCGGTCCAGCGCTTCCCTCCATTGCCCGCGGTAGACCAGATCGTTCCACTCAGGAATCAGGTTGTTGACCGGACAACCGGCGGCCATTCCGCTGATCAGCTTGCCCGTATGGCAAAAAGGAATGCCGCAGTCCATGCACCTGGCGCCTTGCGTCTGCAGCTTTTCCTCGGTAAGGGGAACCGCAAACTCGTTCCAGTGGCCGATACGCTCCAGCGGGGCGGCTTCGGACGCTACTTCACGGCTATATTCCATAAACCCAGTTGGTTTGCCCATTGTGTTTCCTCCTAAGAGCTTTCCGTTAGGAAAGCTGGCTTCGTAAGCATCTGCTGAACTTCCCGCAGGAAAACTGTCTTCGTAAGCATCTGCTGAGTTTTCCGCAGGAAAACTATCTTCGTGAGCATCTGCTGAGTTTTCCGCAGGAAAACTATCTTCGTAAGCATCTGCTGAGTTTTCCGCAGGAAAACTATCTTCGTGAGCATCTGCTGAGTTTTCCGCAGGAAAGCCGGCTTTATGACCTTTCGCTGAGCTTTCCGCAGGAAGGCCGGCTGCGTAAAAGAATGGCGCCGGCCGCGTTCGTTAACGCCGAAAACCTGCGGAATTTCGCGGACAAACTCCTGGGAGTCTGTCCGAAGAACTCAGCAGAAGGTATATATCTGCAAAATGATAGTAATCATGCAGCGTAAGCGGCAATATATGCGGTCATGATTCATCCGGTATGCACAAAAGTAACTCCGTCGGACAAACTCCTAATTGCCGCCGACGCGCGACACGTCCTTCATGTTCGCCTCAAAAGCGACCATAACCGCTTCCTGCTGGCTGAGTCCGGAACGTTTCACCTTCTCGATCGCTTCGAACATCCGTTTGTAGTCCTTCGGAATAACCTTCACAAACTTCCAGACGAATTGTTCCCAGTTGTTCAACACGTGATGGGCAACCGAACTGTCGGTAAACGTGGCATGATGCTGAATCATCGTCTTCAGCTCATTCATTTCGTAAGTTTCTTCCAACTGTTCGAGCAAAACCATTTCCCTGTTCACCCTGCCGGCAAAATCGCCCTGCTCATCGAGCACGTAGGCGATGCCGCCCGACATGCCTGCGGCAAAGTTGCGGCCCGTTCGCCCCAGCACGACGACGCGCCCTCCGGTCATGTACTCGCAGCCATGATCGCCGACGCCTTCCACGACTGCACGCGCGCCGCTGTTTCTCACGCAGAAGCGTTCGCCGGCTATGCCGCGGATGTAAGCATCCCCATCGGTCGCGCCGTAAAAAGCGGTGTTGCCGATGATGATGTTCTCCTCCGGCACGAATACGGACTTGGCGGGCGGGAAAATCGCCAGCTTGCCGCCGGACAATCCTTTGCCGACGTAGTCGTTGGCATCGCCTTCCAGCGAAAGCGTGATCCCCTTCGGCACGAAAGCGCCGAAGCTTTGGCCCGCCGAGCCGTTGAAATGCAGGCGGATCGTATCGTGCGGCAGCCCTTCCGCTCCATAGCGGCGGGTGACTTCGCTGCCGAGAATCGTGCCGACGACACGATTCGTGTTGGCGATCGGAAGGATCGCATGCACATGCTCCTTCCGTTCCAGCGCAGGCTCGCAGATGGCCAGCAGCCGCGTCATGTCGAGGGAACGGTCCAGGCCGTGATCCTGCTCGATTTGGCAGAAGCGCCCCACGTCTTCGCCGGCTTCCGGCTGGTGCAGCAGCGGCGACAAGTCGATGCCCCTCGCCTTCCAATGCTCGACGGCCTGCCTGGACTCCAGCGCGTCGGTGCGCCCGACCATTTCTTCGACGGTGCGGAAGCCGAGCTCCGCCATAATCTCGCGCACATCCTGCGCGATAAAAGTCATGAAGTTCACGACATGCTGCGGGTCGCCGGCAAACTTTTTGCGCAGCTCCGGATTTTGCGTCGCGACGCCGACCGGGCAGGTGTCCAGATGGCATACGCGCATCATGACGCAGCCGATCGTAATGAGCGGAGTCGTCGCGAAGCCGAACTCCTCGGCGCCCAGCAGCGCCGCCACGACCACGTCGCGCCCGCTCATCAGCTTGCCGTCGGTCTCGACGGCAATCCGGCTGCGCAAGTTGTTGAGCACGAGCGTCTGATGCGTCTCGGCCAGCCCCAGCTCCCACGGCAGTCCGGCGTGGCGGATGCTCGTCTGCGGCGATGCGCCCGTTCCTCCGTCGTAGCCGGAGATCAGAACGACGTCCGCCTTGCCTTTCGCTACGCCCGCAGCGATCGTGCCGACGCCGACTTCGGAAACCAGCTTCACGCTGATCCGGGCGCGCGGGTTGGCATTTTTGAGATCGTGGATCAGCTCCGCCAAATCCTCGATCGAATAAATGTCATGGTGCGGCGGAGGCGAGATCAGCCCCACGCCCGGAGTAACCCCGCGAACCTCGGCGACCCAGGGGTACACCTTCGATCCCGGCAGCTGGCCGCCCTCGCCGGGCTTGGCGCCCTGCGCCATCTTGATCTGAATCTCGTCGGCGTTGACGAGATAATGGCTCGTGACGCCGAAGCGGCCGGACGCCACCTGCTTGATCGCGCTGCGGCGAAGATCGCCGCTTGCGTCCGGCGCGAAGCGCTCCGGATGCTCGCCGCCTTCGCCGGTATTGCTCTTGCCGCCGATGCGGTTCATCGCTATCGCCAAAGTCTCGTGCGCTTCCTTGCTGATGGAGCCGTATGACATGGCTCCGGTCTTGAAGCGCCGCAAAATCGACTCGATCGGCTCCACCTCTTCGATCGGGACCGGCTCGCGCCCGTCCTTGAAGCTGAGCAGGCCGCGGAGAGCCATATATTTCTCATCCTCCCGCCGGATGAGCTTCACAAAATGTTTGTACATCGCGTAGTTGTTCGTCCGCACCGCCGTCTGCAGCGCATGCACCGTCTCCGGCGTATACAAATGCTCCTCGCCGTCCTTGCGCCACTGCAGGTCGCCGCCGGTATCCAGCACGCGGTCGCGGCCCTCCTGCCCGGAGAAAGCCCGGTTATGGCGAAGCAGCGCTTCCTGCGCCACCACGTCGATGCCGATGCCGCCGACCGGGGTAAACGTCCATGTAAAATATCGGTCCACAAACTCCTGGCTAAGCCCGATCGCTTCAAAAATTTGCGCCCCGCGATAGCTTTGGATCGTGGAAATGCCCATTTTCGCCAAAACTTTGACGACGCCTTTCGTCGCCGCTTTCAAATAATTGGCCGTCGCCTTCTCCGTGTCCACGCCGACCAACTGTTTGCGGCGGATCATGTCGTCCAGCGTCTCGAGCGCCAGATACGGGTTGATCCCCCCTGCGCCAAAGCCGAGCAGCAGTGCAAAATGATGCACTTCCCGCGGTTCGCCGGATTCAACGAGCAGGCCGACTTTAGTGCGCGTGCCTTCGCGGATCAAATGGTGATGCAGCCCGGACGTTGCCAGCAGCGCCGGAATCGGCGCGTTCCTGCCGTCAACGCCGCGGTCGGACAAGATCAGCAGCGTCGCTCCGTCCTGAATCGCCCGATCGGCGGCGGCAAACAGCGCCTGCATCGCGCTTTCCAGACCGGAGGCTCCCTGTGCGGCGTCGAACAAAATCGGAAGCGTAACGGTTTTGAACCCTTCGCGCTGAATATGCCGCAGCTTCGCAAGCTCCCCGTTCGTCAGGAAAGGCGTCTTCAGACAAATCTGGCGGCAGCTTTCCGGCTCGGGGGCGATCAGATTGCGCTCAGGCCCGATGGTCGTGCCCTGTGCGGTAATGATCTCTTCGAAGTTCGCGTCGATCGGCGGATTCGTGACCTGCGCGAACAACTGTTTGAAGTAGTTGTACATCAATTGCGGCCGATCCGACAGCACGGCAAGCGGAGCGTCGATCCCCATCGAGCCGACGGGATCTACGCCTGTTTTGGCCATAGGCTCCAGCGTTTTGCGCAGCTGCTCGAACGTATAGCCGAAAGCCTGCTGGCGCTGCAGCACGGTATCGAAATCGGAGCCGGGCACCGCCTGCGCGTCCTCCAGCTCATCCAGGCTGACCAGGTGCTTGTCGAGCCAGTCCCGGTACGGCTGTTCGCCGGCGATCCGGGTTTTGATCTCTTCGTCGGACACGATGCGCCCTTCGACCGTATCTACAAGCAGCATGCGGCCGGGCCGCAGGCGCTCTTTGTGCACGATGCGCTCGGGGGCTATATCGAGCACGCCTACTTCGGAAGCGAGCACGATCAAATCGTCGCTCGTCACGTAATAGCGCGACGGACGCAAGCCGTTGCGGTCCAGCACCGCGCCGATGATGCTTCCGTCCGTGAAGGCTATGGCGGCCGGGCCGTCCCACGGCTCCATCAAAGTGCTGTGATATTCGTAAAACGCTTTCTTTTCGTCGTCCATCGTTTCGTGCTTGGACCAGGGCTCGGGAATCATCATCATCGCCGCATGAGGCAGCGAACGTCCCGCGAGCATCAGAAATTCCAGCGTATTGTCAAACATTTGTGAATCCGAACCGGCCGTATCGATTATCGGAAGAATGCGTTTGAAATCTTCGCCGAACAACTCGGAATCGCACATCGCCTGGCGCGCATGCATCCAGTTGACGTTGCCGCGCAGCGTGTTGATCTCTCCGTTATGAATCAAATAGCGGTAAGGATGCGCGCGCTCCCAACTTGGAAACGTGTTCGTGCTGAAGCGGGAATGAACGAGCGCAAGCGCGGACTCCACTTTGTCATCCTGCAGCTCCAAGTAATAAGCATCCACCTGCCCGGGGGTCAGCATTCCTTTATAAACTATAGTACGGCTGGACAAGCTGGAATAATAGAACGGAATATTGCTGTAAGATGTTAAGATAGCGTTTTCAGAAAGCTTGCGGATGACATACAATTTGCGTTCAAAATCGAGGTTGCTTGCGGTGTCCCCTGCTTGGCCGATAAAAACCTGGCGAACGAAAGGCTCCGCCGACTTGGCCGATTCGCCGAGCGAGCTGTTATCCGTCGGAACCGTTCTCCAGCCGAGGAAGAACTGACCTTCTTCGTTCACGATGCGTTCGATCATATTTTCGCACGCTTGTCTGGCTTCCAAATCCTGCGGCAAATAAACCATGCCGACCCCGTAGCTGCCTGCCGCCGGAAGCTTGATATTGTCCTGCTTGCATGCCTCCCGGAGATAAGCGTCCGGAATTTGCATCAGGATGCCCGCTCCGTCGCCGGTATTGGTTTCGCAGCCCTGGCCCCCGCGATGATCCAAGTTGCAAAGCACCTTAAGCGCCTGCTTGACGATTTCGTGCGATTTGACGCCTTTAATATTGGCCACGAAGCCGATGCCGCAGGCGTCATGCTCGAACTGAGGATCATACATTCCCTGTTTGGGAGGTAATCCGTTTCTTTTCATGTTGGGCAACCTTTCTTTTCCTGATTTTTTCTACCGGGTTCATCGGACAGACTCTATGGTGTGCTTTAACGCAGTAAAATCCTATTTTCATTTTATATTATCATCTGGTTTCCTATTGATCAATTGAAAAAATTGAAAAGAATGGATTTTCAGACTATTAAAAATAATTCTTTTTCAAGGTGCGGTTAAGAGGCCCTTACCACACTTTCAAACACCGGGACTTAACGGCTATGCGGCCGGGCGGCAGTCCTATTTTCGGAAACCGGCATTTGCCCCTTCATCCGCGTCCCTGCTGCTTAAAAGGCATGTTTTGCGATTGTATTTCATACGCTCATGATAGCGAACCTTCTCTATTTCATGCTATGATAGCTTAAGCCGCTGCAATGAAACGCCCATCCAGAATCACACCCTAGGAGGACCCTGTTTTGAGTATTCAGCACACGTTTACTTCCGGTACGATTTGGGAGCCTCTATACCGTTTGGAGATTCAAGCTCACCCGGTAGAGATCGCGCTCTTCCGGTCGCAGCCGGTTCGGCGTTTGAAGTTTTTGCATCATTTCGGCGCCTCTGCGCTGTTTTCGCCCGTGACCCATTCCCGATTCGAGCACACCGTCGGCGTCTGGTCGCTCATGGCTCATTTTTTCCCGGACGATCTGCAGCTGCGGGTTGCCGCTCTGCTTCACGACATCGGGCATCTGCCTTTTTCCCATGCGATCGAGCGCACGATCGGATTCGATCATCATGAGCGCACCGGGCAGCTGCTGACAAGCGGCGAAGTGGAGCAAATTTTAGTGAAATACGGCATGTCTCCGGCTTCCATCGTATCTTTATTGAATCAGGACAGCCCGTTAACCAACAAAACGACCCTTATGGGACTGGATCACCTAGACAGCTTTTTAAGAGATACTTATGCCGCCGGACGCCATCTGCAGCCGCCTTCCGAGCTGATTAGAAGGCTGCGGATACGCGGACATTATTTGGAAGCGGATGCCGATACCGCTATGGGTCTCATCCACGCCGTCGTGGAAGATCACCGGATCTTCCTGCAGCCGGAATTTTTGGCGATGGACGCGCTGCTGGCCAAAGCCGCGACACTCCACTGCGGAGTCTCGCCGGATGCGAAAGAGCGGATTCCCGCGCTCACCGACCATGAATTGATTCAGGAGCTTTTGCAAAGCGGCGACAGTCAGGCCGGGGAAATCATGAATGTGCTTATGTACGAGCCCCATCGGATTCGAATCGCCTACGAGCCTGTGCCCGGCAGCATTCAAGTCAATATTCGCAAGCTTTATAAAAAGCAGCCGCTGATCGCAGGCAGGCCCGCTTCGGAAGCGAGCATCGACGCCAGACGAAAGCTGGACGAACTGGACCGGCTGGCCGCGACTTACTTTTTTACCATTTGACAGTGAATTTTCTTTCATTTTATTTACGCAGAGAGGACTGGCCGGGTTGGCAAAATTATATTTTCGTTATGGAACGATGAACAGCGGCAAATCGATTGAAGTGCTGCGGGTTGCCCACAATTATGAGGAGCAGGGCAAAAAGGTGCTGCTGTTCACCCCGGTAGTGGACGACCGGTTCGGCGTCGGCAAGATCACCTCCCGCATCGGTATGAACAAAAGCGCCATCGTCGTCGACGATCAGCTCGATATGATCCGAATGGCGCGCGACGAGCGGCCGAACTGCATTTTGGTCGACGAGGCCCAGTTTCTGAATAAAGAGCAGGTGGGACAGTTGATCGATATCGTGGACGATTTGGACATTCCCGTCATCGCTTACGGGCTTCGCGCCGATTTCCTCGGGCAGCTGTTTGAAGGAAGCAACGCGCTGCTCGCAGTCGCCGATACGATTGAGGAGATTAAGACGGTCTGCTGGTACTGCGACAAAAAAGCGATTATGAATATGCGGTGCAAAGACGGAGAGCCTATATTCCACGGCGAGCAAATTCAGATCGGGGGCAATGAGAGCTACGTGCCGGTATGCCGCAAATGCTATGCCGCAAAACGAAAGCTGGCAACCCCGTTAGTGAAGGGCCAGGCCCCGGAGTGAACGTCTAATCTTGTACAGTCTGATCGCGAAAAGCCGGTTACGGCTTGATCGCAGAGAAAGGTGAGTGCCTTGCGCAAAAAACGGATCCTGCTTTTATCCGAGGGCTTCGGCAAAGGACATACTCAAGCCGCGCACGCGCTGTCCGTGGAGCTTAGGCAAAGCTCCTCCGAAATTATTACGCGCGTGATCGAGCTCGGCGCCTTTTTGCATCCGACGCTGGCTCCCTTGATTTTTTCGGCATACCGCCGCACGGTGACTACACAGCCCAAACTATATGGTATGATCTACCGCCATCAGCATAAAAAATCGCTGAATCGCGTCGCAGGACTTGCTCTGCACCGGCTCTTCTACTCGCAGACGAAAGCCGTGATCGAGCAGTTGAAGCCCGATATCATCGTCTGCACGCACCCTTTTCCGAGCATCATCGTATCCCGGTTAAAGCGAGCCGGCCTATCCGTGCCGCTCTTTACGGTCATCACCGATTACGACGCGCACGGCACCTGGATCGACCCGGCCGTAGACAAATATCTCGTCTCGACGAATACGGTCAGAGAGCGGATGATCGAACGCGGCGTTCCGGCGGTGCAAGTGGAAGTTACCGGCATCCCCGTGCATCCGAATTTTCGCCGCCAGCACAGCAAAGAGCAAATCCGCAGCGAGTTCGGCCTGAAGGATATGCCTACGGTCATGGTCATGGGAGGCGGCTGGGGCATTTTCAAGAAGGATGAAAAAGAAGACCTGCTGACTTATATCGCCACCTGGAAAGATCGCGTTCAGCTGCTCATCTGCCTGGGCACGAACGAAAAAGCGCGCCAGCAGCTTCTCGGGGAAACGGCTTTCCGGCATCCGAACGTCCATCTGATCGGCTTCACGCAGGAAATCAACAAGCTGATGGACATCTCCGATCTGCTGATCACCAAGCCCGGCGGCATGACCTGCACCGAGGCGATGGCCAAAGGCATCCCGATGCTGTTCTACAGCCCGATTCCGGGGCAGGAGGAAGAGAACTGCCAATATTTTCAGGAACAGGGCTACGGGCAAATGATCACATCGCTGGAAATGATCGATCACTGGTTCGGGCTGCTGCTGGAGCAGTACCCGCTTCTGCTGCAGCGCCGGTCGGACATCCGCTCCCGCCAGCAGTTCCGGGCGCAGGATTGCTCCAAAGCGATCATTCACCATTTGAAGCTGTCCGAGAATCGCCCCTATATACAGTCATCAACAAAAACACCGCTCATACAATGGTATTAACCATTTGTAAGGCGGTGTTTTTTTATGGAGCCCGTTCAGCGGTTCGGCAAACAGTTCATCTTCGCTTATTTGCTCGTCTGGTTCATCGGCAGCCTCTGGATGATGGCCGTGCTCGGCAGCGGAACGCTGCAAGGGAAGCTGCTGGGCATCGATGTGAAGCTGTACCGCGACTACGCTTCTTTCGGCTTCGCCGGCGCGCTCGGCGGGGCGCTCTACGGGCTGCGGATGTTTCATGAGCATTATCACAATCTGACCACACAATGGATTTATTGGTATGTGATGCGCCCCATGCTCTGCTTCGGTTCGGCCATCGTCACGATCGTGCTGTTCAAAAGCGGCATCCTGCTGCTGCAGGTAGGCGATTCCATGGCAGCGCGCATCAGTGTCGCCTTCCTGACCGGGTACGGCTACGGGAAGTTTATGGAAAAGATCCGCGCGCTCACCGATACGTTCTTCAACGGGAACGGAAGTAACGGGAGCAACGGCGGCGGCGGGGGTGGCGGAAACGGCGGCAATGGCAGCAATGACGGCGGCGCGAACGGCAGCGGAAAAAGCGGCGATGGCGACCAGCCACCGCGCTGAGGCCGTCAGCGGGAAGCTTGCCCCGCCGGAGCCGCCTCTCGGCGGGCATCCGCGTGGTACAGCTCCTTCATGATCGTTTCGATCGCCAAAGGCGCGATCGCCATATCGTGCACGCCGTACGTTTCATTGATCTCCGCGATAAAACGCTTGAGCGGCAGCGTCTCCGTGTCGATTTCCAGCTCCAGCTCGCAATCGCCGCCTCTGCTCAGCAGGCGGATGCCTGCCTGCAGATCGCTGTCGCGCAGCGGCTTCTCCGTCGTAATCCGCACCATCTTTTTGCTGCCGAGCCGCCCTCTCAGCGACTGCAAGCCATCGTCGAAGACAATCTCCCCGTGATTGATGACGATGACGCGCTCCGCCAAAGCTTCCACATCATCCAGATCGTGTGTGGTCAAAATAAACGTCGTCCCTTTTTTATTCATGCTGCGGATAAAATCACGGATGTTCTCCTTGGCGATGACATCCAGCCCGATGGTCGGCTCATCCAAAAAAACGAGCTTCGGCTGATGCAGCATCGCCATGATGAATTCGCATTTCATCCGCTCCCCCAGCGAGAGCTGCCGCGTCGGCTTGCGAATAAGTCCGGTTACGCCGAGCAGGGACGATAATTCCTCCAGCGTATCCTTGTAAGGCTTGTCGGGTACGCCGTAAATCGATTTGTTCATATAAAACGCATCGATCGGCGGTATATCCCACAGCAGCTGCGATTTCTGCCCGAAAACAGCGCCGATATGCCGCACATATTCGCGCCGCTGCTTCCACGGCACATACCCGAGCGCCCGGACTTCGCCGGACGTCGGATGGAGAACGCCGCTGAGCATTTTGAGCGTCGTCGATTTCCCTGCGCCGTTCGGCCCGAGGAACGCCACCATCTCCCCCTGCCCGACCTGAAGCGAAATGCCGCGCACCGCGCACACTTCCTTCATCGGCCGATGAAACACATTCACGAGCATTTCCTTCCAGGTGTGCCCGCGCTCATAGGTCGTATATGTTTTCGTCAAATCCCGCATCTCGATCATACAATCTCCCTTTCCTTATCCGCCTGCGCTCGTATAGTGGCGCAGCATGCGATGCCAGAAGCCCAGCGTCAGAGCGAGGAACAGCAGAGCGGCAGCTGTCATCAGCCATGTTTCCGCACCCGCCTGGCCGAGCAGAGCCTGAGCCGGAATAAAAGCAATCAATGCGATCGGCATCACGTAGGTCAGCAGGTTTTGAAACGACTTGGCGAAAATCGTCCCCGGATACATGCCAAACGCAGTGACCGCATCGAAAATATCGTAAACCCGGCTGCTGCCCACCCATTTGAACAACAGCGCGGACATGACAAACGAGAACGATGCCAGCACGGTCAGCGAAACAAACAGCATAAGGGCAAAATGCAGCCATTCCGCCGCCGTCGGCGCCTTAATCCCCGAAAGCGCATAGCCGAACAAGATCGCCCCGCCGAACAAACGGCCAAAATCGTCGACATCAAGTCCGTACAGCATCGACATGAATAGTACCGGGCGCGGCTTCAGCAGCAGCAAATCGAACGTGCCCTCGCGGACATGCCCGAGCGTCGTGCCGATCATTCCGAAGAAGAACGGAAAGGCGATTCCTTTGGATAAAGCGAAAATAGCCTGAATAAGCATCGCTTCATGCAGTGTCCAGCCCGGAAATGACGCCCCCGACTTATACACAAGCACTGTAATCAAAGGCACGATCAGGTCGCCCGCCACAAGCAGCGCGATGCTCAGAAAAAAATGGCTGCGGTACGCCATCTGCTCGCCGAATTTGGTGCGGATCACAGCCGCAAAGCAGGCGGCAAGTCCTCTCATACCCCCACCCCCGTGAACCGCCGCAGCGCCGCATTATAAAGAACCAGCATCAACGCGCCCATCAACGCCACCGCAATCGCCTGGAGCGCGACGGCTTGCGCGAGCGGCAGACGGATGCCCGCCAGCTCATAATCGCCGATAATGACTCGCGTCGGCAAGTAAGCGATGAACTGAAACGGCAGGAAAAACAGCACTTTTTGCAGCGCCTCGGGAAAAAAGGAAAGCGGCACGAACACGCCCGCCGTAATGTCTTTCAGCAGCAGCATCACACGGCGGATGCCTTCCGCTCTGACGAGCCAGAAAGCCGTCAGCCCCACCATATAATTGATGATGAAGTTCATCAAAAAACTGAGCGCAATCGACAAGACCGCCCAACCGGGATGAGCCGGAATCAGATCGACTTGAAAAACGAACAGGAACAAAAGCCCGATCGGCACGAACTCGATCCAGAAGCCCAGCGTGCGATGCCCCAGCTTTTGGGCCAGGGCGAACAGCCAGTGCGGCATCGGGCGCAGCGCGAACGTCACGAACTTCCCCGTTCGGACGAGCATCTGCAAGTTCCAGTCCGCAAAATCGAAAATCAAATAATGAATGACGGCGGAAATACCGTAGTAGGCCAGCATTTGATGCAGCGTCAGGCCATTGATCTGCTCGCGCCCTTCATACACCGCATGCCAGATAAAATACTGAACCAAATAAAAGACAGGCCCGACAAGCAGCGAAACGGCCATATGCGACCGAAACGCCGCCCATTCCTTGTAAGTGGCGAGGCCTACTGCGGCAATCGACTGCGGAAGCGTTCTCATGGATGCTACTGCCACCCCGACCAAATGATCGTCTGCGGCGAAATGACGGACTCGGCCGACCAATCCGACGCGGACGGTGTGAAGAACACGATAACGGCTCTTTCCCTGGGGTCGACGATCAGCTTGCAGCGCCCGGCCCCTTCATGGCCGAACGAGCCCGGCGACACCCACTCGTCGCCGCTCGGCATCCAGGGGCCGAGCCCGAACGGAACATCTTCAAGACGGTTTCCCCAATGCACTCCGCCGATTTTGCCAGAGGGCTTCCGGAGCATGCGCTCCACGGATTTGCGGGATAAAATTTTAACCCCACGCCAGGTTCCCATGCCCAGCAGCATATTCCCGAATTTGCACAAATCTTCCGGCGTAGAATACAAACCGTACCCGCCGCGGGGCGGCATTGCAAGGTGGGCGTAAGGATCGTTCCCGTCTTCTTCGTCTTTCAAATGCTTTTCATCCCAGTCGTTGACCGTACACACTTCAGAGCGAAGCGATTCGGGCACCTCGTAAAAAGAGCGCGTCATGCCAAGAGGCTCCACGATATGAGTCATCACATAGCTCTCAAAAGGCATCCCTGACGCTCTGGCGACAATCTCCGCAAGCGCGGCATAGCCGATAGTGGAATACGCGTAAGCTTCGCCCGGCTCATGGAGCGGCTTCCCGGACAACATCGCGCGAATCCATGCCGTTCGGCGCAATCTCGCAAGCTCGTCCTCGCTTTTCTTTTCAGAATCGCGGTCAGGATCGAATGCGAACAGCACCGACCACCAGCCTCGCGAGTACGGCTCCGTATAATAGCCGCCATCCGCCTGAAGTCCCGACGTGTGGGAGAGCAAATGCCAGATTTGTATCCGCTCGAATAAAGGATGCTTGAACTCTTCGATCCAGTTGGAAACCCGCTGATCCAGAAACAGCTTGCCTTGCTCGATCAATTGAAACACGGCGGTCGCGGTAAACAGCTTGCTGACTGACGCCGACTTGCGGATCGAATCGATGTTGAACGGCGCATGGTTGTCGTCTTTATGCGACAATCGGCCGAACGCTCCGCCGGCAAATATCTCTCCGTCCCGCATCAACATGTAGGAGGCGCATTGGATGCTCTTTTTATCGATTAGCTGTTGAAAATGATCGTTCAGCCGGTTGATGGCTTGAGGTTCATACCGCGCCTCTTCCGGACTGATATGGCTGAATGACATTTGTGTAAGCATGAGAGGTGTTCACCTTTCTTCCGCGGTTGACCGCTTATAGTAGTCCCGACCATGCGATCGCACGGGGAGTGACGACGGATTCGTCCGTGTAGCCTTTAATGCTGGGAACGAAGAATACGAATACCAATTGTTCGACCGGGTCGATGTACAAGCCGCAGTGTCCGAAGCCTTCGTGGTTGAACGTGCCCGGCGAGCACAGGTCTTTGCCGTACAGCGACCAGCCGAGGCCGAACGGGTAATCTTTTTTCCTGTCCCCCCATCCGTTGTGCGGGATTCCTTGCAGATGATTCGTCGTCTGGATTTCCACCGCCCGTTTGGACAATACCCTCGTACCGCCCCATACGCCCCCGTTCAGCATCATTTGCCCGAACCGCCACAAATCTTCCAATGTGGAATAAAGACCGTTGCCGCCGCGCGGCGGTCGTCCCTCGAACGGCTGGGGATTGTACAACTCCCCCCTTTCCCATTCGTCGACATAGCACACTTGTTCGTGCAGATGCCCGGGAACTTCAAAGAAGGTGTGCTTCATCCCCAGCGGGGCGGCGATTTCATCGATGACGTACTGCTCATACGGCTTTCCGGACACCCGTGAAACGACTTCCGCCAAAATGACGTATCCGGCCGAGCAGTAGATCCACTCCTTGCCAATCTCATTTTGCAGTGGCCCGCTAAGCAAAAGTTTGATCCAATTATCGGTCAGGCCCGATTCTTTGGCCTGCCTGTACCACCATTCGTACCACGGCAGCCCGTAGGGCTCGGCATAAAAGCCCGGATCAGCGGAAAGACCGGATGTATGCGTAAGCAAATGAAATATACTAATATCCCGATGGAGCCCCGTATCGAATTCGGGCACGATTGAACTTACTTTTTGCGACAAGTGCAGCTTCCCCTGATCGATCAACCGGTGAATGGCGGCCGCCGTGAATACTTTTGTAATCGAATACACCTTGCGGATCGTTCCCGGCTGCAAAGGCCCGCTGTCCGGCTGCCACGTCTGCCTGCCCATCGATCGGTGCGCGAACACCCGGCCGCCGCGCGCGAGCAAGTAGCCCGCAGCTTGAATAGTCCCGATGTCTATCAAATGCCGGTAGTGCTCATCAAGCCGTTGCAGAGCCGAAGCGTCATATCCCGCTTCCTTCGGGCTTATGTCCGTCCAGCCGTTTCCTGTTGCAATAAGCTGCTCCATCGTACACCATCCTCGTCGTTTGTTTGGATAATCATGGAAATGTAAGACCTTACTATTGTAAGTGAGCGTTAAGACCGATGTCTATCCTATTTCTTGGTTAAAATAAAAAAATCCGGGTTTCCCCGGATCCTTTCGTTGACATGCCTGATTATGAAATTACCGTTCTACAAGAACGTCGGCGCTGAATGCTCCCTGTCCGTCTTCGTCCCAGGAAAGCTTGACCAGCAGACGGTCCGCCCGGAAAGAATAATAGGACGACATATACACGGCCACGGCATCGATGACATCCCGCTCATTCAGACGGTACTGCCTGCCGTACAACAAACCTTTGGCGGAAAACCCTTGCCGTTCGTTATAGAAAAGCTCCACCTCATGAACGTTGTGCGGGGCGCTTCCCTCCACTCTCCCGCGGTTATCCTGAGCGGCGATATACACATGAACGGAGTCCAAAACATCCTGTTGGTCCAATAATATTCTCATCGTTTAGTAGCTCCTTCTGCGCATCTTTCTGTACACATACATGATCAAACCGACAATCGCCCCGATCACAATCAAATCCATAATCAAAGACAAGAAGGAGAACGATTGGTGTACGTAACCTCCGCCGGAAGCCGGGTAATAGCCGCCCCACGGATGCATCATCGAGCCGAGCATCGACCCTGCCGCGAAAGCTCCTACTACCGGCCAGAAGCTGCTGACCCGCGTTCCGGACGGAACGGTTTCCGAGTAAGTGCTGCCTCTGCTGTAAGTTCTGCCGTTGTTAGGATTAATCGAGCTTCCGCTTGTTACGCTGGACGAAGGACGCTGGTACCCTGTGCTGCCCGACGTGCTGCTGCTAGTACTTGAGCTTGAATTGGAACTGGACATGCTCGGTACGGTCGATTTACTGGACGATCCGCCGCTGAAACCTGAGGAGGTCGAGCTGCTGGACGAACCGGAGCTGGAGCTGGAACTCGAGCTGCTGCTGTCGGTCGATGTGCTTGGCGACGTTTTGCTGCTGGAACCGCCGCTAAAATTGGAGTTCGACTTGGAGCCGGAGCCGGTCGAGAACGAACCCGAGCGTGACGACGTGCTGGGCGCGCTGCTTTTCGCGTCAACCATCGATGTATTAGCGACTAATAAAAGAGCCGTCAAAATTGCAATAACTTTTGTTTTCACTTTTTGTCTCCACCTTGTTCTAAGACTTATCTATTCTATTTTATACCTTATACTACGGCGACACAAATCGAGAAGTTTCATCAAAGTTTCTACAAAGTTATTGCGGCTTGGCAAAAGTGTGCGCCTTGGTCCAACTCGCCCCGCCGTCTTTGGTTGTATACATGACGGACGGCTCCTTGTTGTCCGTGGTGATCCACCAGCCCCGTTCGGCATCGGCCATTGCCAGCAGCATCTCTCCGTATCCGCTGAATGACGCTTTCCCGTTCGTCCACGTTTTGCCGCCGTCCTTCGTCCAGCCGATCGTATTTTGTCCGTTGTCGCAAGACGGGCATTGGCCGCCCATGAAGGCAACCTGGCCGTTCATGACATAAAGCTGGCCGGGCTTCGTCCCCGTATTCGACGGACCGTCGTTGTAGCCAAGCGGGAACCCGGGCGCGGGCCCTCCTCCGGCCGTCGAATTGGCGATGACGGTCTGCCATGTTTTGCCGCCGTCTGCTGTGTGAAACAAGGAGTACGACGTTTGCGTCATCCCGGAACCGCCGATGAGCTCGATCCATGCGTCATTCGCGCCCGCCGACCGGATGACGGCTCCACCAGCCGGCGCTGCCGATTGCCGCGACATGACCTTGTGCCACGTACGGCCGCCGTCCTGCGTACGCTGCACTTCGATGGCGCCTTGGGCCTGCACGGCCGCCCAGCCGTTCTCTTTATCGTGAAAATAAGCATCCCCCACGATATTCGCAGGCACGGCAAGCTGGGTCCAGCTTTTGCCGCCGTCTAAGGTCTTTGCATTCGCACTGTAGGCTTCCTGTTTGGAAACAAAGTGCAGGAAGCCCTGGTTGGGCGCTTTTCCGGCTTTGCTCCAATGCTTGCCGCCGTCGGTCGTACTCAGCAGCTCCGTGTTATCGCCGACGGTCGCCCACGCCTCCTGGCCATTCAAGGCGAACAGCTGCTTGACCGCGCCTGCGCCTTGGTACTGCATTTGCCAATGCGCTCCGCCGTCATCGGTTCTGGCGATCCAGCCTTCGCCGCCGGCCCAGCCGGACTTCGCATCGGCGAGTCGAACCGCCGTTACTTTGCCCATTTGAGTCTGGGCGGGCACCCTGGGAGCCGGGCTTTCGGCGGCGCTCACTGGAGGCGCGCTCGAAGGGGCGGTCGGCTGCGGAGATGCCGATTGACCGGCGGCGGGGCTGGCATCCGGATGCTGCGTTTCCCCGGCAGTCCCGACCGTTTGTTCGCACCCTGCAAGAAGAATGGCCATGATGGCCGTGTACATAAATATTTTCAGCTTCATTTCATATTCCCTCCTTATACTCGTATAGACGATGCCAACCATCAAAAAGTTATAGGCAAAGCTGCACTAGTATGTCACCGAATTCCGTGAAACATGTATTTTTTTCCAAATTCTGCTCGTACCATGTGGACATCCTGTAAAGGGCTTACTGATTTTCTGTCCAAATAAAATAGGCATGACTCGAAGATTTGACGAATACAATCGAAAACAAGGAGGGAGACTTTGTTACGGAAAGGAAGGATATCGGTTGAAGTTCATCTGGGGTAAAAAGGAACTGACCTTAATGATTATTCCGGGCGCCAACCGTCGAACCGTACGAATCAAGCTTCCACAAAGCAGCCTTTATGTGGTGCCCAGCGTCATTGCACTTGTGCTGATCGGTTTTTTTGCAACCATTTACTTGATGAATACCTACTTCAATGAAGCGACGACCACGATGCAGGAGTCGTTTGATGGACAAGAGCGTCAATGGATCGATCAAATTTCCCTTAAAAATGGCGAGCTTGAACAGCTGCAAAACAATTTGATCGACCTGTCGCAGAAAGCCGAGGAATTCAAAACGAAGCTGGAAGAAATCAAAAAGCTGAATCACGTCGTCCAACTGATGAGCCAGACCGGAGGGACAAGCACGAAAAGCCCGACTCCATCCGGAACAAGAAACGATGTCGGAGGTGAAGAAGTGCCCGTCAGTTCCGGGCAAGTATTTCAGCTTGTCGCCAATACGAAGCAAGGGCTCAGCTCGCTTGTCGGAGACATTAACCAGCTCCTGAGCAATCTGACGGAATCCGAGGCCAAACTTGCGGAAGCGGAGCGGCTCCGCAGCATTACGCCTACGCTGTGGCCGATCGTCTCGCACACGATCACATCGGGCTTCGGCATCAGACGGGACCCTTTTACGCAAAAACCGACCATGCATACGGGCATCGACTTTGACGGGGAACTGGGCGATCCGGTCTATGTGACGGCGGCCGGCAAAATCATCGAATCCGGCTATGACGATCAACACGGCAATCATATTATTGTCGATCATTCGCGCGGGCTGGAGACGGAATACATGCACATGAGCAAGCTGCTCGTCAGGCGGGGAGAAACCGTAACCAAAGGCCAAAACATCGGTCTTGTCGGAACAACCGGCCGCAGCACGGGAACTCATCTTCATTACGAGGTACATAAGAACGGCGTCCAGATCGACCCCACTCCCTATCTCATTTCCGATAGAAAGGATGAACGCTAATGTTCAAAAACGGCAAAGTAAGAAGCATCGATGCCAAAACGACCGATACGTTAATCGGCGAAAGCACGATTTGCGAGGGTAAAATGATTTCCGAGGCCAGCGTGCGCATCGAAGGCCAGTTCAACGGCGATATCGAATGCGCCGGGGATATTACAATCGGCGAAAATGCCGTCGTTCAGTCGAACATTCATGCCCGCGATGTCATTTTAGCCGGTAAAGTCAAAGGCAACATCTTTACCAAAGGCAAGCTCATCATAACGAGCTCCGGCATATTGATCGGCAACATCGACGTTCGTTCCGTCGTGATTCAGGAAGGCGGCATTTTTCAGGGAAGCAGCCTGATGAGCGCTGCATCCGCCGAGCGCGGCAGCGGCAAAGTGATCGACGCCAAAGCGCATATGCAGCAAAAAAGCGAGCAGCAGGCCGCCGGCGCGAACTAAACGCCTGATCGGCTGGCGCGAAGCACGGTAACACAAGTAGTCGACCAACCGCCGTCATGCAGCGCAACACCGCGCGCTGGGAGATGCGCGCGGTGCGAAAGGCGCACATAAGCCGATGACATGCCGAAAAGGGCTGTCTCGAACTAACTTTCACCCATGGCGGCGGACGTTGAGCCAACTTTCACCCACCATGGCTGCCCGTTGGGCCAACTTTCACTCATCGTGGCGGCCCGTTGAGCCAACTTTCACTCATCGTGGCGGCCCGTTGAGCCAACCTTCACCCATCGTGGCGGCCCGTTGAGCCAACCTTCACTCATCGTGGTAGCCCGTTGAGCCAACTTTCACCCACCGGGGCTGCCCGTTGGGCCAACTTTCACTCATCGTGGCGGCCCGTTGAGCCAACTTTCACTCATCGTGGCGGCCCGTTGAGCCAACCTTCACCCATCGTGGCGGCCCGTTGGGCCAACCTTCACTCATCGTGGTAGCCCGTTGAGCCAACTTTCACCCACCATGGCTGCCCGTTGGGCCAACTTTCACCAACCGTGGCGGACGTTGGGCGGGGTTAGTTTGGGGCGGCCCCTTTTTTCGGGACTGCACAGCCGCTCGCTCATGAGCCGGCGTGGCAAGCCTGCGCACCTTCGCAAGCGGCGGGCAAGATGCGCGGTGGGCTAGACGCAAAGCCTGTGACAGCTGCGGGGGCAAGCCAAAAACCTCCGATTGTGCACGATTGTGCAGGCTGTTTAGTGAGAAAACGGACGGACGTACCTCCTTAAACGTATAGAAAACTTGCGAAAATCGGATTGTTTATCAGCGACGGACGGGTTGCATCTCTTGCTCGGTTGTGGAGCTGAAATGGGGGGGGGACAACGCGGCTTGAAGGGAGAAAACCTGCAAAAGTGCAGGTTTTTTCCACAAAAATGGTTCATTTTGGCGAAAAGCCTGCGAAAGTGCAGGCTTTTTCGACGAAAATGATCCTGAGCCCACGTTCGCGGTGAAAAGCCTGCACAATTGCAGGAATATTCCGTAGTCGGCGTATCCCTCGAGAAAAAGATGTACTTTTGCAGGTTTTCCTCGCGCAGGCGGATTGTGCGACCGGTTCTGACGTGTGGGTTGCCGGGTCAGCCTGAATTGTGCGGCCGACTCTGGCGTGTGGGTTGCCGGGTCAGCCTGGATTGTGCGGCCGGCTCTGGTGTGTGGATTACCGTAGCAGCCTGAATTGTGCGGCCGGCTCTGGTGTGTGGATTACCGTTGCAGCCTGGATTGTGC